>CAKSHT010000006.1 GCA_934457235.1 uncultured Oscillospiraceae bacterium | reverse complement strand
CGAAATGCCGCTGACGACGCAGATGTGCCTTTATCGACAGTCTGAGGGGAAGCGCGTGGCTTCCCCTAAATATCAAATATAATACTGCGCCTGCGCCGCGAACATCTCGGCGTAGATACCGCCGGGTCTGTGTACAAGCTCGTCATGGGTGCCAAGTTCCTTGATGGTGCAGTCCGAGAAAACCGCGATACGGTCGCAGAACTTACAGCTGGAGAGCCTGTGCGATATATAAACCGCGGTCTTTCCTCCCACAAGCTCGTTGAACCGGCAGTATATCTCGTACTCCGCCACCGGGTCGAGAGCCGCGGTCGGCTCGTCGAGTATCACGACCGGGGCGTCCTTGTACAGCGCCCTCGCTATCGCAAGCTTCTGCTGCTCGCCGCCGGAAAGCTGCACGCCGTCCTTTTCGAACTGCCGGAACATCATCGTGTCCCTGCCGTGCGGGAGCGTGTTCACCTTGTCGAGAAGTCCGACCTTTTCAAGCACTGCGTCCACGTTCTCCGGCGAATCCTCATTACCGAGCAGGATATTATCCTGCACCGAGAACGCAAGTAACCGAAAATCCTGGAAAACCACGGAGAACAGCTTCATGTACTCATCGTAGTCGTAATCCCGGATATTCACGCCGTCAAGCAGTATCTCACCCTCGTCCGTGTCGTAAAGCTGGCACAGAAGCTTAATAAACGTAGTCTTTCCAGCGCCGTTGAGTCCGACGACGGATAGCCGCTCGCCCGCCTTTATCTTTATCGACACGTTTTTCAGCACCTGCACGCTGGTGTTCGGATATGAGAAGCTCACGTTCCGGAACTCGATCTCGTGCGGTCTGTCGAGGTTCTCGACCTTGCGCGTACCCTTTTGCAGGTACGGCGGGTACTCCATCAGCTTTACCGTTTCGCAGGCGTAATTGCAGCGCTTCACAATGTCCTGCAGGTTGAATATCATTCCCTGCACGGCAGTGTTGAACGTCCCCCCCGCCGTGGTGAGCTGCGAAAACTGACCTATCGTTATGAATTTCAGTATCGCAAGGATACCGAGATAGAGGTAAGTGCCAAAGTCCCTCAGCGCAGTCACCACCACGTTCAGCACGTCCAGCGGGTACTGTTCGTCCATCTTCTTCACGTCGAACTCAAGATGGCGCTTCAGCTGCTGGGCGGCTTTAGCGACGAGCGTGGCAGCCGCGCCGTACAGCCGGATATCCTTGCCGAAGCGGATATCCTCCTGCTCATAGTTGACGTAGTAATACACGCGGTCCACCTTTGAAAGCTCGCTGAACCACTTGATCTCTATGCGGTTGCTCTTCGCGTTGAGTATCGAAGAGATCGCCAGCAGCACGCCGATTATCAGCAGCAGCCATGGCGCGGAGACCGCAAGAATAGTCACAACGCCGACTATCTTTATCGCGTTGGAAATGATGTTGAAGAAATTCAGGCATATTCCGTGCAGACCTCCTGACCAGTCTATACCGTCGTTTGCCTTGCGTATCTGGTCGAGAGCTTCCTTGTTCTCGGTCAGCGCGAAATCTATCTCCATGCAGCGCTCCGCCACCATCTCGCGGGAGTAGTTCAGAAATACGTCCTCAAAACGCTCCAGGTATACGGTCAGCTGGGAACCGAGGGTGCCCACGGCTATATCAAGCCCCACCATCAGCGCCGCGTACAGAATTATCGTCGGTACATCGCGCACCGGCTGGCAGAGCGCGTCCACCAGCAGCGGCAGGAAAATCAGATCTACGAACGGCAGTACCGCCTGCACGATGACGTTTATCACTGAAACTATGAAGTACCGCTTACTGAACTTCCATGCCACCGGCAGGTAATATTTCAGCGTTTTCAGCACGACGCCCTTTTTCTTTTCATTCTTGTTGGAATCACTCACAGACAACGCCCCCTTCCTCAGCGGGAACGTGCTCTGAGCCGTCCTCAACATAATACTGCGCCTGCACGCGGAACATCTCCGCATACGCGCCGTCCTTTTTCAGCAGCTCGTCGTGAGTGCCGTATTCCACCATCTCGCCGCCCTTGAACATCGCGATGGTGTCGCAGAAGCGTGTGGACGACAGTCTGTGGGATATGTACACCGCGGATTTGCCGCCGATCATTCCGTCAAAGCTCTGGTACAGCTTGTATTCCGCCAGGGCGTCCAGAGCCGCAGTGGGTTCGTCGAGTACGACCACCGGGGCGTTCTTGTACAGCGCCCTTGCCAGCGCCATTTTCTGCTTCTCGCCGCCGGAAAGGTCAACGCCGTCGTCGTAGAGTACTTTCAGCATTTCGGTGTCGATACCCTTAGGCAGCTTGTCGAGCTTCTCGCCCATACCCGCCGCGCGGAGGTATTCCTCTGCTTTCTGCTTGTCGGTGTCCTCGCTGAGCCGCATTGACACGTTCTCGCACAGCGGGAACGCAAACACCTCCACCTCCTGGAAAGCCGGAGAGAACAGTCTGAAATACTCGCTGCGGTCGAACTCCCGGATATCAATTCCGTTGCAGAGTATCTGACCCTCGGTCACGTCGTAGAGCCGAAGCAGCAGCTTTATGAACGTGGATTTTCCCGCGCCGTTAAGTCCCACTACCGCGAGGCGCTGCCCGGCGGTGAACGTGAGGTTCAGATTTTTCAGCGCGTAAGTTTCCTGCCCCTTATAACGGAAAGATACATTCCGGAATTCGAACGTATATCCGTCCGCCCTGGGAACCGGGGTGTGCTTCTCCTGCGCCTGGTCAGCCGTTTTGATATCCATGTAGCTGCGGAAATCGTCGGTTTTCGCAGAGTGCTCCCGCATGCCGCCCAGCGACTGCAAAAACTGGCTGACGTACATTGAAAACGTGATTGCGCTTCCGGTGTACAGCGTAAAATCGCCGATGGACATGCTGTTGAAAAGCATGTCGTAGATGAGCCAGCCGTAAATAATCACGTTTCTCACAAGTGATATCCCCTGTGAGAACCATATGTTCCAGCTCCAGTATTTCCGGGACTGTATCCAGTGCTCCAGCTCAATTTTGTTGATCCCTTTGAATTTGTCAAGGAGCCAGCGCTTCATGCCGTACAGCCGGATATCCTTTGCGTAGGTGAAGTCGGAGGACACGTCCTGCATGTAATACATCTTGCGCCAGTGGGGAGCCATTGCGTCCCACATGACTTCCTTGTCCTTTATGCGGATATAGTCGAAATATTCGAACTGAATGAACGACAGCACCGCGATGATGAGCACCAGCCAGCCGTTGAACGTGAAGATTATCCCCACCGCAGTGATGACCGCCACTAACTGCACCGCCGTTGACCACATGTTTGACATGAGCGCTCCCACGCCCATCCACTCGCCCTCTACGGCGCGCTTTGCCTTTTGCAGGCGGTCGAGCATATCCGGATTTTCAAGCTGCTCATACTCCATGGTCACGGTTTTTGCTATACGCGCCTCAACAAGCTTCAGGCGCGTGACCATGAAACCGATACGCAGTTTCTTTGCGGAAAGGGTGTTCAGCCACATCATCACGAACTCCACGACGGTAGTGCCGATGACCAGCCACAGCAGCGGCATTATATCCGCTTTTTCAGCGCCCGCCTGCCGCGTTATCATGTCGATGACAAGCTTCGCGATTATCGTCCAGATATAGGACATGGAGGCTCCCGCGATACCTCCGATGATAAGGTACGCCACAGTGCTCTTCCGGTATTTCAGAAAAGCCCTGAGGATATACCCGCAGTTACTGATAAGCCCGTACTCATGGTGCAGCTCATCAGTCTGTTCCTTCTTTTTCTGTCTGTAGAATAGCATAATTACTCTCCGGGAATGGGAAGAGGGATTTTAATCCGGAATTCTCTGCATTAAAACGTCAATAAACGCCGCGCATTCCAGGGCGGTAGGGGCGATCAGGACGATTGCCCCTACCTGCGATTCCGAATCAAATATCACGATCAGACTTCGACGTCTGCGTCGTAGTCTACTCCGTCCATTCCAAAACCAAAGAGCTCATAGAAGTCCTTCCAGTAGCCGTCTATATCGGTGTATTCCTTGAAATTGTCGGCGTTGAGAAGGTTCCAGAGCTTCGTTACCTCGTCCTGGATCTCCGGTTTCATCTCCAGATCATCAAGACGTATTCTTCCCTCTGCGTCAACTGCGCCGGATACGGGCTTTCCGTCAGCGCCAAGCTTCTCGGCGAAAAGACGGTACATCTGCTCGATGCAGCCCTCGTGCACTCCCTTTTCTTTCATCACCTTGTACAGAATGGAGATGTACAGCGGTACGATCGGGATAGCCGCGCTGGACTGTGTGACCAGCGCCTTGTTGACGGAGATGTACGCTTTGATTCCGTCTGCGGCATATTTTTCGGTGATCTCCTTCGAGGTCTGGAACAGGTGAGCCTTGGCTCTGCCTATGGAGCCCTCAAAGTACATCGGGTGGGTTATTTCCGGTCCGATATATGAATAGGCAACGGTAACGGCGTTGTCCTCTATTGCGTCTGCTGCTTTCAGTGCGTCGATCCATGCAGCCCAGTCCTCGCCGCCCATTACCTTGACGGTGGCGGTGATCTCCTCCTCGGTGGCAGGCTCGATTGTGACCTCGGATACAGTGTTGTTCCTGAGGTCGATAGTTTTGTTGGTATATGCTTCCCCGGTGGTCTTGAGTACGGATGAATATGTCACGTCGCCGACGGTCCTTCTCGGAGCGGCAAGGCTGTATACAACGGCGTCCACCTTGCCGAGATCAGCCTTGATTATATCGATGACCTCTTTCTTGCACTCGTCGGAATACGCGTCGCCGTTTACGGTCTTTGCATACAGTCCGTCAGCCTGCGCGAACTTCTCGAACGCCTTTGTGTTGTACCAGCCGGAGGTTCCGGTCTTGTTTCCGCTCGCGGGTCTGTCGAACATCACGCCGAGAGTCGCCGCGCCGCAGGAATACGCCAGAGCGATACGGCTCGCAAGTCCGTATCCCATGGAGCTTCCCAGCACCAGGACTTTCTTCGGCTTGAAGCCGTTGTCCTCCGACTTCCTGGACTTTACGTACTCTATCTCAGACTTTACGACCGCCTCGCAGCCCACCGGGTGAGCTGTGGTGCATATAAATCCTCTAACCTTAGGTTTAACTATCATAATAATACTCCTTCCCCGCAGTACTGCAAGACACGAGTGCGATACTGCGCTTTGAAACTGAAAGCTGCGGACTTCCGCAGTGCGTACAAAGTTATTTTACCATATAATCGCGCATTTTACAAGTAGAAATTGCGAATTTGCTGATAATCCACGCCAGTCAATTTACACGCTTGACAATTCCACTGAAAAATAGTATCATATACTTGTACATAAAATCCACAGGAGGACACGAAATATGACAATTATACTTGCAGCAGACCACGACTGGGCTATAGGAAAGGACGGAGAGCTTCTGGCGAGCATTCCGGAGGACATGAAGTTCTTTCGCGAAACTACCAAAGGCTCCACAGTCGTTATGGGCAGAAAGACCTGGGACAGCCTGCCGAAGAAGCCGCTCCCTGACAGGGTGAACTGCGTACTCTCACGCACTATGAAGTCCGCCGAGGGCGCACAGGTATTCGGCTCCGTTGACGAGCTGCTGAAATTCACGAAAAACGCTGACGGAAAGGTGTTCGTCATGGGCGGCGCCGAGATATACAAGGAGCTTCTCCCGCACTGCGACGAAGCGTACATCACCCGCATTTACGAAAACTTCAACGGTGACGTATTCTTTGAGGACATCGAACACGACAAGGAGTGGGAGCTGCTGGAGGCTTCACCGGTGATCAGCTCCGAGTGCCGCAATATCCGTTTCTTCCACTACAAGCGCAAGTAATAAGACAGCACGATTCGCAAATTTAACAAGCTCAGCCTGCCGTATCCGGCGGGCTTTTTGCGCATAAAATCATGCCGGAGCAGTTTGTCTGCTCCGGCACTGTTTATTTATTATCGGCTGAGTAATAGTTCGTGTGAAAGCATTCCACATTCAACGCCCCTATAGCCGTATTGCCCGGCGGGGCCACCCGCCTAGTCGCCGATGGCCTGGCTCTGGTTGGATTTTGCGCGGGAAAAGAGGTCGTCAACCTTTGCGCTGTCTACCTTAGTGCAGAGGGATACGACAACGATTGCCACGAGCGCCAGGAAGAACGCGGGGAGCAGGGAGTAAACTCCTGTTCCGACGGAAAGCGTTACGAATCCGTCCGCGCCGGGGATCATCGGAACCATCTCCCAGATGACTACAGAAGCGCCGCCGGTGAGTATTCCGGCTACCGCGCCGCTCATGGTCATGCGCTTCCAGAAGAGGGAAAGGAGCATTGCCGGACCGAACGCCGCGCCAAGTCCTGCCCACGCATAGGATACAAGTCCCATAACGGAGCTGTTCTCGTCAAGTGCAATTATGTACGCGATGACGGAGACCACGATAACCGTTCCGCGGCTTATCCACATGAGGGTCTTGTCACTTGCTTTCTTGTTGAACAGATTGAACATATCGTTTGTAACGGAGGAAGCTGTAACGAGCAGCTGTGAATCCGCAGTACTCATGATAGCCGCGAGAATTGCCGCAAGCACGATACCAGCGATTATTCCGGGAAGCAGGTTGCTGGAAAGGAACATGAATATCTTCTCAGCGTCAAGTCCGCCGTTAGCGCCCATGTGCATGAAGCTGTCGAGAAGCTCTTCGTTGCCTGCGGAGTGCAGGAAGATGTAGCCGAAAATTCCGACCAGAACCGCAGCCACCAGGGTAATGAATACCCATACAGTAGCGATGATGCGTGACTTCTTGATGAGGTCGCTGGACTTGATAGCCATGAATCTTATAAGGATATGCGGCATACCGAAGTAGCCGAGACCCCAGGCAAGACCGGAAACTATCGTGCTCCAGGCGATGCCGCCGTCCTTGTTCTGGAACAGGTTGAGGTAGTTGGAAATGACCTCGCCGTCAGTGTTCAGGAACTGAACCGCAGACACGTCCGGAGTACGGATAATGCATACTACCGGAACTATGACCAGCGCTGCGAACATCAGCAGACCCTGTATAACGTCGGTGGAGCATACGGCAAAGAATCCGCCGAGGAACGTATAGGATATGATGATAACTGCGCCTATCGTAAGGGACAGCGTGTAGTCAGTGCCGAAGAGATACTTGAACAGCTTAGCGCCGCCGCTGAACGCAGAAGCGGTGTAAACCAGGAAGAACACGAAGATTATCGCAGCGCACGCGAAGCGTATTACCGGCTTCTGCGTGAAGAAACGCTTCTGGAAGTACTCCGGGATAGTGATGGCGTCGCCCGCCGCGTAGGACATCTTGCGAAGTCTTGAGGCAAGCAGCTTCCAGTTAAGGTATGTACCGATGAAAAGGCCGATGGCGATCCAGCTTTCGGTAAGACCGTTAAGGAATATCGCGCCGGGAAGTCCCATCAGCAGCCAGCCGCTCATATCCGAGGCCTGTGCCGAGATCGCGGTGGTCCAGCTTCCGAGCTGTCTGCCGCCTATGAAATAATCGTTCATGCTCTTGGATTTTCTGTAGGACATAATGCCTATGCCCAGCATTACAAGCGCATAAACCACAAATGCGATAATTACATATATATCTGACATTTGCGCCCTCCTTTTTAATATGTTTCTTTATTCTGCTAAAGCAGTATATCTTATTGTACCATTTTCTGTTTACAATTGCAAGGGCATTATCGGTTTTTTGTGAATTTTGTGGTGAATAAGCTTGCATAGCATCGCATTTTTGTATTGAATTATTCAGCGGTTTGTGCTACAATAATAAAGTTGCATGAAAGTTATTTGTTTTTCAAGTACAAATCAAAGGGAAAAGGAAGCACTATGCCAGAAAAAGAAAACAATACCACGTCCGCCGGAGATTCCGCAGCGACGACGCGCTCGGAATACTTCAAGGGCTTCAAGGACGGACTGCCGATAGGGCTTGGATATCTGTCGGTATCGTTCGCGTTCGGTATCACCGCGGTCAATATGGGTATACCGCCCATAGCCGCGATACTCATTTCAATGACCTGCGTAACTTCTGCGGGACAGGTAGCCGGTATCGGAGCCATCGCGGCGTACGGAAGCTTTGTTGAGATAGCGCTCGCGCAGCTTATCATCAACCTGCGCTATTCGCTGATGAGCCTTTCGCTCAGCCAGAAGCTCTGCAAGAAATACAGCATGTTCCACCGCTTCACGACTTCGTTCGGCGTAACTGACGAGGTTTTCGCCGTTGCAAGCGCCCGCACCGAGGAGGTCACCCCGCCGTACATGTACGGACTTATCACCCTGCCATACATAATGTGGTCCGCGGGAACCGCACTGGGAGCGCTTCTCGGCGGCATACTGCCGGATATCGTGAAATCCGCGCTTGGAATCGCGATCTACGGCATGTTCATCGCGATAGTCGTTCCGCCTGCAAAGCGCTTCAGGGGTGTGCTTATCGTAGCGCTGATGGCAGCGGCGCTCTCCTGCATATTCAAGTTCGTGCCGTTCCTGGACGTGCTCAGCGGGTTCTCCGTGATAATCTGCACTGTCATCGCCGCGACCGCCGGAGCGCTGCTGTTCCCAAGACCTGTAGAGGACGGTGAAGCAGATGACTGATACATTATATTTATGCCTGAGTATCCTCACGATGGCTCTTGTGACATATCTTGTCAGAATGCTCCCGCTCGTTGCTATCCGTAAAAAGGTGAAATCCCAGTTCCTGCTGAGCTTCCTGTACTATGTACCATACGCCGTACTGAGCGCCATGACTATCCCCGGAATATTCTTCAGCACCGGCACCGAGGTCACTACGGCGACCGTCATATCCGCCGCCCTCGGATTCATTGCCGCGCTGGTCGCTGCGTTCTTCAACCGCGGGCTGCTCACAGTAGCTATATCCGCCTGCTGCGGCGTGCTTGTGGCAGAGCTTGTGACCATGTGGTGCTTCTGACATAATTCACAATATCTATACCAACCAGGGCGAAACGGTCAGTTTCGCCCTGGTTATTTCTTATCCCCCGGCTGATACGATATCAACTCAGAGTCCGAAGCTGACCGAAAGCGCGTTGTTGACCTGGGACATCGCGTCGCTGTCCAGTTCTCCCATACGCTCCTTCAGCCGCCGTTTATCCAATGTACGCACCTGCTCCAGAAGCACGATGGAGTCCTTCGCAAGTCCGCAGGAAGCGGCGTTCAGCGAAATATGTGTCGGGAGCTTTGATTTGTCCTTCTGACTGGTTATTGCAGCGGCTATCACCGTGGGGCTGTGCTTGTTCCCTACGTCGTTCTGCACTATCAGCACTGGACGTACCCCACCCTGCTCCGAGCCTACGACCGGGCTGAGATCCGCATAGTATATTTCTCCTCGTTTGACCAGCATTTCACGATCATTCCTTTCAAGATTATCTTGGAAGCGCATTCCCTCGCGCTCCCGTTAAAGGCGGCGGCTCCGCTGTCCTTATTATTGCCGCCGTCCCGGAAGTTATGCAAATTTTGTCCGGGAATAAATCTTCTCCGGCACTTCATTTTATTCCGCACCGCATGGTCGTGTTCAGCCCGTATTATAAAAAGAATCCCGGCTCTTTGTTAAGAACCGGGATAAATTATATGTTGAAAGGTATTTAGTAAAAACCAATGACAATTACTGAAATTACTTGATAGCCTTGAAAGCGGTATCCAGAGCGTCGATAAGGTCGTCGATATGCTCTGTGCCGATGGAAAGTCTGATGGTGTTGGGCTTGATACCCTGCTCCAGCAGCTCGCTCTCGGTAAGCTGGGAATGTGTGGTGGAAGCCGGGTGGATAACCAGTGACTTGACGTCCGCAACGTTAGCCAGCAGGGAGAATATCGGCAGATTGTCGATGAACTTCTGTGCGTCCTCCGCAGTGCCCTTTACCTCGAATGTAAAGATTGAGCCGCCGCCGTTCGGGAAGTACTTCTTATAAAGCTCGTGAGTAGGCTCGGCAGCGAGTGAGGGGTGGTGTACAGCCTCTACCTGCGGGTGCTTGCTGAGGTACTCAACTACCTTCAGTGCATTGAACACATGGCGTTCAACACGCAGGGAGAGCGTTTCCAGACCCTGGAGGAATATGAAAGCGTGGAACGGAGAGATAGTCGCGCCGGTGTCACGCAGTAGTATCGCACGAATGTAGGTAACGAAAGCCGCAGCGCCTACAGCGTCGGAGAAGCTGATTCCGTGGTAGGAGGGGTTCGGCTCGGAGATCCACGGATAAGCGCCGGACTTCTTCCAGTCGAAGTTGCCGCTGTCAACGATCACGCCGCCGATGGCAGTACCATGACCGCCGATGAACTTGGTCGCGGAGTGAACGACGATATCAGCGCCGTACTCAATGGGTCTGAGCAGGTAGGGAGTTGCGAATGTGCTGTCAACTACCAGCGGAATGTTGTGCTTATGCGCGATCTTCGCCAGTGTCTCGATGTCCGCTACATTGGAGTTCGGGTTGCCCAGGGACTCAACGTAGAGCGCCTTTGTGTTCTCGTCGATGGCAGCTTCAAAGGAGCCTTCAACATACGGGTCAACGAACTTTGCGGTCACGCCGTACAGCGGCAGGGTGTGAGCCAGCAGGTTGTATGTTCCGCCGTAAATTGTGTTAGCTGCAACGATGTTCTCGCCCTGCTTTGCGAGCGCCTGGATCGTATAGGTGATAGCAGCTGCGCCGGAAGCGGTAGCCAGGGCTGCAACGCCGCCCTCAAGTGCTGCGATTCTCTTTTCGAAAACGTCCTGTGTGGAGTTAGTAAGTCTGCCGTAGATGTTGCCTGCGTCCGCAAGTCCGAAGCGTGCGGCTGCGTGCGCGGAGTTCTTGAACACGTAGGAAGTTGTGGCGTAAATCGGAACTGCGCGTGCGTCGGAAGCGGGGTCGGGCTGCTCCTGGCCAACGTGGAGCTGTAAGGTTTCAAATCTGTACTTCTTGTCTGACATTGTATTTATCCTCCATTGATTCATTATCGTTATTGTGTTAGTTATGTTACTTATTTTTGCACCTGCGGTGCGGTGTTATTCCAGGTCAACAGCGGCACATTCGGCGCATTCGGTCGTTTCTGGCTTCGATGATGTTTTTCATTTCAGCACCTCCGTGTTTTTCTTTCTGTACTAAGTATATCACAATAGTAGGTATTTGTCCAATTGTATTTTTCTATTGCTTGCTATAAGATTAATTTATAGCTTGTGGAGTACATATCCAGCAGCGTAGCCGATGGCTATACAGATAACGCCTAAAAGGCTATTTTCTAGTGCGTGTAAAGACGCGAGCATGGAACGTTTCCATGTCTTTCATGGAATATCACGCTGCTTTTTCCATTTAAATACCCCATGAAACTTGATACGCTCATTTTAGGCAGTATCTCTATAAATATGTGTATATGATCGGGGCAGATTTCTGTCTCGATTATCTTTATCACTCTCAAATCGCACAGTTCACTTAATATCTTTCCCATTTCCACCTGATACTCTGGGAGTTATATTTTTCACCTAATATGATACTTGCAATTTTACGTCGTATGTGCTAAACTATTGTTGTCATTCATTTAACATTCATGCTAGCCGTTGAATGCGTGCGATGTTGCCTTAAATCTTTATCATGACCACACAAGTTGGAATGTCCGAATTATAATTGATGGATCATAAATGTTAATAATGAGGTGTAGTGTTATGGCATTTAAGAATTGGAACTGGCGCAAGATCCGAAAAAATCTCATCAAAAAAGGGCGAACTGAACGCGCCGTGGATAAGGCGATAGAGGATATCCGGTTATCCAGCGACCTTGAATACTGTCAATATCAGATAAGAACTGCGGCAGAATACAGAGCATTGAATAATCCAAAGAGAAACGAAATCATATTGGAACGTTGGAACAGCGGAGAAATAAGATGGAGATATCTGGGTAATTCGTATGAACTGAATGTGGAATTTGACAGATTTCATGAGGCTCAGACCCGTGATATGTTCTGTCTGGAAGTCCAGGAAGAAAAAATATATATGTTTTATGACGGCATGGGGAATCAGTTATTTACTTACAAGTACGCCGATGAGGCGGTGTTTCCTGATGAATTGGGCGATACTGGCGTAAAATATATGTTGGATCGTTCAGAAGACGGCATCTATTGGTGGATATATCGTGGTAAAAAGTATTCCATGGATCTTTCAGAATCCGGATATGCCTCGATCTGCGGTGCAGATGGTCAGTATGTTGTCACTGCCCCTGCTTATACTCGTGATTATACATTTTATAGCCCGACTGGAATTCTTGAATGTGAAATCCGAGAAAAAAATTGTCTGTATTTACATTCAAAGATCATTCCATTTGAAAACGAAATCAAGATACTGAAATATATGCCAATACACAAGCTGTTTATTGTTGGTTCTGGCAGCGGCTACATTAAAGACCTTGTATTATACGACACATCTGGAGAATATAACTCGACAATCAAAGTTCCGTCAAATATGTTTGCTGTGTATAGTATTGAAAATGCAATCGGTTCAGAAACAATCAGAATTGGATATTATACGGAAAAGCCCGAGGTGATTCCTGACTACTCCAAGAACACCCTGGACTATGCCTGCGAAAATCAATCCACATTATCCCTGGAATGGTTTGAACTTAACATATATGATGGCAGACCTGTATTGAGCCTTAACCCATATGCAAATGACGAGTATTATTATGGGTATTATCGTAATTGAGCAGAGAGCTATTATGTGATTATACATAAAAGAAATCATCTTGTAGTTGCCATACCGTTTTTTCATTATACCAGTTGGAGAATTTTTTTACTCATCGCTAAAACTTTTTTGAACCCCGGCGTTGCCGGGGTTTTAGTTATACAACAAAACAGGGCAGAGCCTGCGCCCTGCCCTGTCTATGTATCAGCCGTTGATGAGTGACTTGAGATATGCCGTCATTTCTTCCGCCGCGATATCCTGGGAAGCCTCGGTGGGGTGCCAGTCAGCAGCGTAGCCGTTCTTGTTTCCGTCCTGCTGGCTCAGCTGGAGTGTGGAAACATTAGTGTCGCCGGTCTGCTCGGTGTACTGTGCGACAGCGCGCTCAACGCCGTTCTTATACAGCGCAGCGCCCATAACTCCCAGAGCGCAGACGATGTGCGCGTCCGGATTCTTCTCGCGGACAGTCTTGAGGAACTCGGTGTAGCCGTCGGCGTACTCGATCACGCGCTCCTTGTCGGAACCGGTGTAGCTTGCGTCGTTAGTGCCGAGATTTATTACCACGTACTGCGGCTGGAACTTGCTGAAATCCCACTCGATATCCTGGATATTGAAACCGTTGTAATTGCCCCAGGACTTGCCGAGCTTGTCATAAACATCGGGAACCAGCTGGCTGGTCTGCTTCTTTCCGTTGTCGGTGTAGCCGGAAATTATGCCGTTACCGCTGAAGGATACAAGGCTGTAATCCGCGTCCAGAGCCATTGCGGTCTTGAAAGCATACGCCTTTGTTGCGTCCTCTGTGGTGGTCTTGAAGTGGTGATCCCTGTCGGGGTCGTCCACACCGTAGCCGCAGGTGATGGAGTCGCCGATGAACTCGATCTTCAGTTCCTTTTCGGGAGTGGGCGTAAGTCCGCCGATGGAAGTCACGTTGATGCTCTTGATACCCATAGTGGACTCCTGCGCCTCGGAGAGTTTCAGAAGCTTGACGGTTGTTTCAGCAGCCTCGTCAGCCTTGTAAACCTCCACGGTCTTTTCGGGAGCGTCAACAACATCATCGATGGTGCGTTCTCCGTTGATATATACCGCAAATCTCGGTGTCTTTTCGGGATTGCTTGTCATATTGTCGCCGACCAGCGTAAACGAAACGCTGGTACCTGTGAACGTGAATTCAACGCCAGTCGCGGAAAGTCCCAGCCAGCGGATACCCTCGTTATCGGCGGTCCTGCCGATGAGTTTTACGTTCTGCTCGTCTGCGGAAAAAGTCTTTTCTGTGAGTGTCATATCGTCCTCCGATGCGTTCTGTGAGTTACCGCCCTCAACTGTGGAATTCTCCGTGCCGGACGGTTCCCCGGAATTCGAGCAGCCCGTCAGCATCATAACGATAGCGGTAATAACAGATAGTGCAGATCTCTGAAATGTCATAAATTCCTCCTGATACAGAAAGCCGTCCCTCCGACCCCGCAGGGACAGGAAGGACGGTCTGATATCTATTCTTCTTTAAGAGCCAACAGATCAAACACCGAACTTGATGGTGCTTACCTTAACGCCGGGACCCATTGTAGAAGAAACTGTGCAGCTCTTGATATACTGACCCTTTGCAGCAGCAGGCTTAGCCTTTGCTACAGCGTCCATGAGTGCGTTGAAGTTCTGCTCAAGCTTCTCAGCGCCGAAGGAAGCCTTACCGATGGGGCAGTGAATGATGTTAGCCTTGTCAAGACGGTACTCGATCTTACCAGCCTTAGCGTCCTGAACAGCCTTAGCTACATCAGGGGTAACTGTACCAGCCTTGGGGTTAGGCATGAGGCCTCTCGGACCGAGGACCTTACCGAGTCTACCAACAACGCCCATCATGTCGGGAGTTGCGATAACAACCTCAAAGTCCATCCAGCCGCCGTTGATCTTAGCAACGGTGTCGTTGTCTGCGATGTAATCAGCGCCAGCGTCCTTAGCAGCCTGCTCCTTGTCAGCCTTGCAGAATACCAGGGTGCGAACCTTCTTACCGGTACCGTTCGGGAGAACAACAGCGCCTCTAACCTGCTGGTCAGCGTGACGGGAGTCAACGCCCAGACGAACGTGAAGCTCAACGGTTTCATCGAACTTAGCCTTAGCGGTCTTGCATACTAAATCGAAAGCCTCTGCGGACTCGTAAACCTTAGCGGACTCAACGAGCTTGCTGCTTTCAACATACTTCTTTCCGTGTTTCATTAAAAAATCCTCCTTGTGGTCAAGCGGAATGTATCCTCCCACTGAATTAATAGTTCATTAGTAGTGACAGGGGGTCGTATCAGTCAACGACCTCAACGCCCATGGAACGTGCAGTACCAGCGATCATAGACATAGCAGTGTCGATGTTAGCTGCGTTCAGGTCGGGCATCTTAGTTTCAGCGATCTCCTTGAGCTGAGCCTTGGTGATCTTTGCAACCTTGGTCTTGTTCGGAACGCCGGAACCGCTCTCGATCTTGCAAGCCTTCTTGATGAGTACGCTTGCGGGAGGGGTCTTTGTAATGAATGTGAAGCTCTTATCAGCGTAAACGGTGATAACAACAGGAATGATCAGACCTGCCTTATCCTTTGTACGCTCGTTGAACTCCTTGGTGAATGCCATGATATTAACGCCGTGCTGACCCAGTGCAGGACCAACAGGGGGCGCAGGTGTAGCCTTGCCGGCCGGGATCTGTAACTTAATAAATCCTGTTACCTTCTGTGCCATGATTTTTATCCTCCATAAAAAACTTGAAGTTTGATCTCACCGTAATGGTGGTTGACGGTTATCCGTCAGATCTTTTCGACAGCCGGAATTTCGAACGAAGTCGGAGCCTTCTGACCCATCATCATAAGGTCAACAACGACCTTGTTCTGATCGGGATCAACGCTGCTGACGGTGCCCTCGAATCCCTCAAGAGGACCGGACTTGATCTTAACGCTGTCGCCCACATCAAGAGAAACGCTTGTTTCCTTGGTGGTAATGCCGAGGTTTCTGACCTCTTCTTCACTCAGGGGAGTGGGCTGTGACCCTGGACCGACGAAGCCGGTAACGCCACGGGTGTTGCGGCAGATATACCAGGATTCGTTGGTAATGATCATCTTAACGAACACATAGCTGGGGAACAGCTTTTCCTCGACTTCGACCTCCTTGCCGTTTTCCTTGACCTGCTTGGTCATCTCAACGGGCAGATAAACCTCTTCGATGAGGTTCTGGAGACCTCTGTTCTCAACGACCTTCATGATGTCGCTGGCAACCTTGTTCTCGTAGCCGGAGTATGTGTGCAGTATATACCACTTTGCCTCTGTATCAGCCATATTTACCCCCTTGAATCTGTCAGCCCCGAAGTATCAGTGAATTGATCAGGGCGAAGAGTGAATCAATTCCGAAAACGAACAGTCCAGCCAGCAGGCAGACAACGATAACAACGATGGTGTTATGCGTGGTCTCCTTCGGGGTGGGCCATACGACCTTCTTGAATTCAGCCTTGCAGTCCTTGAAATACTTTACGATACCCTTTTTCGGCTTCTTTGCGGACGCCTTCTTGGATTTATCCTTTGCGTCCTTGTCCTTGGACTTTTTTTCCTTGGAGTCTGCGCTTTCCTTTACATCGGAAATCTCATCGGGAGTGTCAGTGCCAACGTTCTTCTTTTCGATCTCGTTTGCCATTTAGACTCCTCCTGATTACTTTGTTTCCTTGTGAAGAGTATGCTTTTTGCAGAAGCGGCAGTACTTGTTCATTTCAAGTCTGTCAGGATCATTCTTCTTGTTCTTCATGGTGTTGTAGTTGCGCTGCTTGCATTCTGTACACGCCAGTGTAATTTTAACTCTCACTTTCGGCACCTCCTATTTTCTTGCCCTTTCAGGCATTATTGCCTCCCTCGTCTGCGGAATTGCAGGTTATAAACGGGGGCGCTTCCCCTGTGCCGATCGTAAAAATAGGCACAAAAAAATAAACCCCATTCGAGGTATTACTATTATACCACAAATAAACCCGCTTGTCAAGCGGTATTTTCAATATTTCAGCGTTTTTTTGACGCGTTATATCAGGAGATACCGCTCAAACATTTTGTGAATGTTGATAATGGGTTTTATTAATAGTATAATATGTAATGCGGGTCAGTACCGGAAAAGCTCCCGTTCGAAGCGCTCCAGTGAATATTCGAACGCGTCAAGGCTGTCGATATTGGTGGAACCATCGTCCAGCCGGACGTCCTTATGGACGCTGCGTTCGTCCCAGACTGCGGATCGCAGCGCGTCGATAAGGTGAGGGCACTCTGAACTGATATGCAGTCTGCCTGCGGAAATAAGCCGGTTTACCATGTTGATTCGCGTTGCGACCTGCTTTTTCATGGCGTTTCTGACTTCGATATTCACTGCGCTGCGGAAACTCTTTATCAGCAGCTGCTCAGCGCTGTCGCAGCAGGCTGTGCCGAGCGTCGGGAAGCGCCCGCGCTCTTCCGTGGTATAATCCACGAACGCTGAAATAAGGCTCTCCGCGGACATATTGCGCTTGTCGTAGTGCTCCGAAAGCACGTAAACGTTCTGAAATCCCGCGTCGTAGCCAGTATGGACGAACGCACTGGCGCTCTTGTTCCCACCGTAATCCACCCCGACCACCGAGGTCATCAGCGGGTGCTCCGAAAGGCGCTGCTTCAGCACTGTCGGAGATATTATGCACTTTTCGGTGAAATCCTCGTAAATCCTGCCCTCTGCGGCTACCCAGTTACCCAGGATAAACCTGTCGTAATACACTCCGGTGTACTCCGAGCGCAGCGCACGGACGTATTCCGGCGGCAGGTACGGATTGTCCTCCAGGGTGAATTTCAAGTCGAGCAGGTCGAGCGCCGGGTTGTCGAGATATCCGCGCTTCAGCCAGTGCCCTGGGTTATCCGGGTTGGTCGTAGCAAGGAGCTTCGCGCCGCTGACTGATAATCTGGAAAGCAGCATCGCGAAAAAATCCTCCGGAAACAGCGAAAGCTCGTCGCAGTAGGCGCCGTTGAGCGTCATTCCGCGTATCTTGCTTTCCGCCTGGGCGTTTGACGCACCCTCCAGGTATATACGCCTGCCGAACAGGTGCGCTTCCTTTTTGCTCAGACTGTAGGTGAAGCACCCGCCGAACATACCGCACATCGGTTCCAGAACGTTCCGGCGCAGGGTGGTCAGCGTTTTCCCCGCCATGAGGTACGCTCCGTCCTTTGGGGCGGAAGCCACCCAGAATCCCCACATCACCGCAGATATCCAGGTCTTTCCGCTGCGGACGCTGCCCTCCAGGATATTTATGCGCTTAAGCCCGCCGGAGCGCACCAGCGACAGCGCTTCTTTCTGGCGCGGCGAAAAAATACCGTTCACTGCTCCTCTCTTTCTTCCAGCTCGGAATATGCGGAGATCATCGCGGCGAGCTGCGCGCTGCCGTCCGGAGAATTCTCCTCCAGCATCTCAAATACCAGCTTGAACACCTTTGCCAGCTTTTCAAGGTCCTTTTCGGCGAGGGCGGTTATAAGCTCCTCGTCCGTAAGCTTGCGGGTGAACATCTTTCCGAATTTCATGAATGACGCGTTGTTCTTTTCGAAGAACTGCGCCGGAGTCAATTTTGTCATTATAATATTACCTTCTTTCTGCAGGAGTATCCTGCAAGATAATTCTAGAAGAAAATAAACTGCAAAACACTGCAAGGAGATAAAAAACATGCCATTTACACAGAATTCCGTTGACTTTTTGTTCGAAAACCGCCTGCATGACAGCCGGGAGTGGTTCAACGACCACAAGGAGGATTACCGCAATTTCGTCACCGAGCCGATGAAAGCGCTCATCGCAGAAGTAGCCCCCACCATACTCAAGATCGACCCGCTGATAGAAATAAACCCGAACCGCATTTCAAGAATCTACCGTGATATGCGGCTGCACCCGGATTCCATATTCCGCGACCACATATGGTACACGTTCAGCCGGTCGCACGAGCAATACCACGCGCTTCCGGGATTTTACTTCTCGATAGGAGCCGGCGGGATAAGCTACGGCTGCGGATATTACTGCGCTTCCGCACAGTCCATGCAGACACTGCGGAGCCTTATGCTCTCCGGGGACGACAGCTTCAAGGCGGCGCTCATGGCGGTGGAGAAGCAGAAGGTTTTCACGCTGTACGGCGACATGTACAAGCGAAGCAAGTTTCCCGACCAGCCGGAGGAGCTGCGGCGCTGGCTCGACCGCAAGGACATCGGACTTTCGTTTGACACCAACGACCCTGAGATAATGTTCTCGGATAAGCTTGCGAAGAAAGTAGCCGGGGATTTCAGAAAGATCGCTCCGTTCTATGATTTCTGCATGAAAGCGGAAGCGCAGCTGCGCTGAAGAATTATTTGCTCCCGGTTCGCCGCCGGGAGTTTTCTGTATTTTTCCAAACTCTGCAACTCTCCATAAAAAAAGCCGTCTTAATTAGTGAAGCGCTTCCACGGCATGGTGCCGCATCACATAAAGGGAGGTGACCCCCATCAGGGACGAAGAAATAACAGCGCTGCTGACCGAACGCGACGAGCGCGGCATAACAGAACTGCGCGAAAGCTACGGCAGGCTTCTGAAAAGCCTTGCGTACGGAATACTCCGCAGCGAGCAGGACGCGGAGGAATGCGAAAGCGAAGCCCTGCTCAGAGCGTGGAACAGCATTCCGCCCGAAAAGCCGCGGTCATTGCGGGCGTACGTCTGCCGGATAACACGGCGTCTGGCGCTCGACCGGTACGACTACAACCGCGCCGCCAAGCGCAGCGTGGAAACTCAGCCCATCGACGAGCTTGCCGAGCTGATCGGCGGCAATTCCGACGCTTCCGACAGGCTGAGCGAAAACGAGCTGACGCGCCTGCTCAACGAATTTCTCTCAAAGCAGGATTACAACACCCGTGTGATATTCATGCGGCGCTACTGGTTCGGGGATACCACGGCAGAGATGGCAAAGCGGCTGCACTCCAGCGAAAGCATGGTGAAGTCGCGTATCTCCCGCACGATGAAACGTCTGCGGGAGTTTCTCAGGAAGGAGGGCTACGACCTGTGAAAAAGAAACTCAACAACGCGCTGAACGACATCGACCAGCGCTTTATAGATGAAGCGGCTGAAGCAGACCGCCTGGACTCCGGCGCCCAAAGGGCGCTGAAATTCACGCTTATCCCGGTGGGAGCCGCGGCGGCAGTCGCGTTATGTATCCTGGCGGTAAACGGACTAAAGCCCGGCAGCGTGGATCTCGTGCAGAACTCTGCGTCCGGAAGCTCACTGTCCGCGGACAGTCTTTCGGGGAAGCCGGACAGGCTCCCGGAGAGCATTCGCCTTTACGCTCCGACATACAACAGCGTGATCAACAACTGGACAGCTTCAAACAAACAGCGGCTGCTGTACGCCACCGATGATTACGCCGCATTCACCGACGGTGTGACCGGAGTGTATGTGTTCAGCTTCTCAGAGAACAGAATAACATTCTCGGCGGATATCTGCGCAAGCGTCGAAAAGTGCGTCGGCAAAAGCCTGTCAGCCTCCGACGTACCCGCATTCTTCGCTTCGTCCGACGGACGGCTGATGATACGTATTAACTACCTTAACAGCGGAGCGCTGAATTACGAGATAAACACGGTTTCCGGAGCGCTTGAGCTGACCTCCGGCGACCCCGGCTTATTTGAACTCGCCAAGCTTGAAAAATCTATCGAAAACACGTCCGGGCTTAACGGAGCAGAAATGTACTATGCTCCCACCGCAGACGGCGGCGTTATACTTGGGAACGGCAACAACGACCCCGAAACCGTCAATATCCTCAAGTTCAAAAACTCCGCCGACGGAAACGGCGGCTCCGGCGTATATTACACGGCATTCAGCGAGGATTACCTCAGCAGCCTGGAGCGCGAGGAAAACGACATTGCGATGTATTCCTGCCACGGCGCTACGCTGGAATTCATGCCGCAGAACAAAACCGTCAGTCTTTATTCCTCCGAAAGCTATCCTACGCTGTCGGGAGCTTATACCATCAACGGAAACGAGATACGCATGAAATTCAGCGGCAGTGAAACCGCGTACCGCGCAGAGCTTTCAGACGACGGCTCCTCCATAAGCTTCATCACTACTGACACAGAACTGTACCTGCGCATACGTCCGTATGACGTATCTGAACTTGAACAGCAGATAAACGAGGGAAACGCACCCGAAGCGATATTCACCCGGTCCAGCGGCGTAAACCTTGTAGAGAATACTGCCCGCAAGATAACCACCGCCAGCGGATTTGACAAGTATCTCACCAAAATGCTGACCGACCGTATCAACTCCACCGGCGACCATTACGACAAGCAGAAAGCGTACGAACTTATCACCAGCGGCACGCTCCCGCTCGATCCGGAGAACATGGTGAACAGCGATCTGATGGACATTGGCACAAAGGGCGGAAGCCACTTCGGTGTGGATCTGTCCGGCGAAAATTCCGGCAGCACCGGAGTTAATGTATACGCAGTCCAGTCCGGTACAGTCATCGCGGTTTATTCCGGCGGCGGTGACGATAGTATCGGCAATTACATCGTTATCGACCACGGAAGCGGGCTTGCCACGGTTTACGGGGCACTTGGCGACGTCGCAGTCCACGAGGGGCAGACCGTTGAAAAGGGCTGCGTCATCGCGCACACCGGAATTTCCGGCTGGGGCGACAGCAGCGGCGTACGCAAGGAACACCTTCATTTTGAAATACGCAGAAACGGCGAGACCACCAATTCGTTGAGCGGAAGCACCACAACGCTCCTCAATCAGAAGCTCATCGCGGACTGCAACAACGAAGTTCTCCGCATTCTTGACAAGAACAACGTAAACGGCGCGTACGACAGCATCTCCGCGGAGGAGCTGATAAACTCCGGAAAGTTCCCGCTGGAATACGATGATATTTACGTCAGCTACACAGCCGGATACGACCCGACTTACGACACGACGTTCTACGGCAGCAACTTTACCAGATCCGGCGCCAAGCACGATGAGACCGACGACGTTTTCGCATTCCAGTCCGGAAAGGTAATTGCAGCCACCGACGACAGCGGATTCAACAGCGGTCTGGGTAACTATGTGATAATCGACCACGGCAGCGGAGTTGCTACGGTTTACGCACATCTGAGCAGCGTGAACGTTTCTGTCGGACAAAAGGTAGACCGCGCCGATATCATCGGAAAGACCGGAGAAACTTGCTGGAACAAAGTCCCGGTTCTCCATTTTGAACTCCGCAAGGACGGAAATGCGCTCGATATTCTTTCCCTCAGCGATGGCACTAACTCTCCTGGCGACAAAAAGACGGAAGCCGCAGCTTATGCGCGCAAACAAAATGCGGCTATTACCGAGCTTATCGATGAGCAGCGCATAAACTCCCACTACTACAAGGCAGGCGCCGAAGAGCTGCGCCAGAATGCAACGCTTCCGCTTGAAACGGAAACTCTCCAGGACGCCAACGGCAGAATCGGCTGGCAGAAAATCCTGCACTATGGCGAGGAGCTTTACAGCGAGGAAATGAACTACGGCGAACATATTCCCGTATATGCATACCAGTCCGGAACGGTCATCAAATCGGCAACTGCCGGCGACAACGACGGACTTGGAAGCTACGTTGTAATCGACCATGGTTACGGGCTTGTGACAGTGTACGCACACCTCAGCCGCGTTGACGTTGAAGCCGGGCAGTTGGTTACTATCGGCTCGGTGATCGGGCAGACCGGAAGTACCGGGTATATGCGAGGAATGCAGGGCGATACGCTGCATTTCGAACTGCGCGAAAACGGAAAAATTCTCGACCTGTTCGCAGTTGAAAACGGAAAACACGTAAATTATGATGACAACTCACCCGTAAACAGCGCCCGAAATCTTGTCAGACCCTTATCGTCCGAATACGAGATAAGCGAGCAGATGTACGGCTACGGCGGGTATTTTGCCCACAAAGGAATTGATTTTTCAGCCCCGGCGGGAACCGAGTTCAGATCTGCCGACAGCGGAAAAGTCATCAAGGCTGATTGGTACAACGGATACGGAAACTGCATAATGGTACAGGCAGACGACGGACTTGTGACGCTTTACGGACACTGCTCGGAAATCCTTGTCACAGAGGGACAGCAGGTAAACGCCGGCGACACAATCGGCAAGACCGGAAGCACTGGTCATACTACAGGGCAGGCGCTCCATTTTGAGGTACGTCCCGACGGTTCAGACAGCGACCCGGTAAATCCTCTTTTCTACATTTCAGATAACTGATACACACGACAATAAAAAGGGCGAAGCAAGATGCTTCGCCCTTTGGATTTTCATTGCATGGTGCGTCATTGGTCGTGTGAGTGCGTTTAATTAAATTGCACCTACAGCCTTACTGCCCGGCGCGGATACGCGCCTACTTGTGCATTTTCATGCATGGTGCGTCATTGGTCGTGTGAGTACATTTCAATCAAATTGCACCTACAGCCTTACTGCCCGGCGCGGCTACGCGCCTACTTGTGCATTTTCATGAAAAGTACGTCATTGGTCGTGTGAGTACATTTCAATCAAATTGCACCTACAGCCTTATTGCCCGGCGCGGCTACGCGCCTCAGTCGGGGTTTTCGGCGCGTATCTGTGCTCGGATAGTCTTGTGGTCGCCATTGCAGTACGCCGGAAGATTGCTTGCGCGATAGTATCCGATATCCGTGCTTTCACACTTGTTCGTCGCGAGAAGTCCGGTCGATGTGCAGTACAGCTTCTCGACTACGCTTGAATCCGGAGTGAACTTGTGTATCTCGGTGGTGTCCTGAATATCCTTCATGACTTCCTTCCAGATGCTCGCTACAGCCTTCCATCCATCGGAGCCGCCTATCTCGCGGCTGTCGTCGTAGCCTACCCACAGACCGCCGACGTAATCCGGAGTGAGTCCCATGAACAGCAGGTCAGTACCCGCGTTGGAGGTACCAGTCTTACCGATCACCTCAACATTCTCCAGCTGAGCCAGACGTCCGGTACCGCTGTCGCCGTTTACTACCTTGTAGATCATTCTGTTTGTTACCCACGCAGAATCGCTGTCGATAGCCTGCGTACCGTAGAAATCCTGCTCCAGTATCACATTGCCCTTGCTGTCCTCTACCCTGCTGTAGAACATCGGACGGTAGTAAACGCCGCCGTTTCCGAATATCTGATATGCGCCTGCGACCTCAACCAGCTTTGCGCCGTAGGTCAGCGCGCCCAGCGAAAGCGGAGAGAGCGCGATATCCTGGTCAACCAGCGTGGTGAAGCCCAGCATCTGCGTCAGCTGAGTGTACATCGCCTTTGTAGTGTTCATTCTGCCGACTCTTACCGCCAGGGTATTAAGCGAGTGCTGAACGCCGTACCATGCCGGGCGCAGGGTACCGTCACCGATAACGCTGCCGTAGTTCTCCGGCCAGTACTCCGGCTCGTCCTCGGTGCCGATGTTTATCTGCGCGTCCGGAATGAGCGTGGAATAGGTGATGAGGTTCTTCTGTACCGCCAGCGAATAGGTGGATATCGGCTTCATTGTTGAACCCGGAGATCTTGTAGCCTGTGTCGCGCGGTTGAACGTGCCATCGCCCGGCTTGTCGCCAAGTCCGCCGACTACCGCCTGTACAGTTCCGGTGTAGTCCATGATGATGAACGCGGACTGTATCAGATCCTTCGCCGGGGCGCTCGCGTCATAGTACGAAAGCACGGTGTACGGGTCGCGGTACTTATCCTCCAGTATCTTCTGGAGCTTCATGTTCTCGTTGATATAAATTTTGTATCCGCCGTTGTACAGCTCGTTCTTTGCGGAAGTGTAGGTTATTCCCTTGAGATCTGCATAGTCTGTGATCACCTGGTCGATAGCCGCGTCAACGTACCAGTCCTGGGTGACTTTATAGTCGCCGTTCCACTTGTACGCCTCGTAGCCTGCGGACGACTGTGTATCGTCGGTGCTGTCCTGGGACGAATCGTCACCGGAGGTCAGCGTGCGCTCGTCGATATACCCGTAATCGTCGCCGTAAACAGGTTTCGCGAAATGCACCTGAATACGGTTGTAGCGGTAATCCTCGTACTCCTTGGTGGATATCATACCCTGCTCGTACATGCACCGCAGCGAGTAGTTCTGCTGCTGCTTGCTTCTTGCAAGGTCGAAATACGGGGACATCTTGCCCGGATTACGTATCATTCCTGCGAGAACCGCCGCTTCGCCGATGTTCAGCTCCGAAACGTCCTTGCCGAAGTAGTACTGCGACGCAGCGCCGACTCCGTATACCATTCCACCGAACCAGATCTGGTTCAGGTAGCTCTCAAGGATGTCGATCTTGGTGTATTTCTCCTCCAGACTGAGGGCGCGGAATATCTCGCGGAGTTTACGCTCCCAGCTGACCTCGTTATCGCCGGTGAGATTCTTTATCAGCTGCTGAGTGATGGTGGAACCGCCGCCGCCGTCGCCGTTGGAAAAGAACGCTCCTGCGGTACGGTACCAGTCAACGCCCTTGTGGGTGTAGAAACGCTTGTCCTCAGAAGCCACAACGGCGTCGATGATGTACGGGGAAATATCCTCGTAATCCACCCAGACACGGTTCTGCTCCGCGGCGAGCCGCTTTATCTCGACGACCTCGTTGTTCTCGTCATAGCCATAGATAAAGCTTGTGTACTTCATCTCGATATTACGTAGATTAGCGTCATAGCTGTTGTCCGCAAAATCCAGAACATACACCGCAAGCACCGTCACAACGATACACACCATGATGACCATTATCAGCAGCATAGCGGAAAACGTAGTGCCGACTATAGTCATGGCATGACCGAAGTTCTTCAGTGCGCGGCTCTTTTTCTTCTTTCCGGAGCGCTTTTTCGGCTGCTCCTCTTTGATCTTGATGTATTTTATCTTCTTTTTCTTGTCCATACTTTGTTCACCTATGTGCCGCCATTACGCGGCATGGGCTGTCAGGTTTCCGGAATTATCTGGCTGTACATATTGTACTATGATTATAACGATCCGCAAGGAGCGTTATAATTTACCGATATGCACGGAGTCTGCCATGGGCAGACGTATGTGCAAGGCATTTTAATCTATGGCAACACCGCACAATCTTTGCGCGGTATTGCCCTATAATAAACGCTTTGCGTTTATTATAACACATTTTTAGTAAATTGTTAAGCCCTTTTTCGAAATTTTCACATTTCTGCGGCATTTATGCTGATTTTTTGTAAGAAAATAACAGAAAGGACTGCCGAAGCAGTCCTTTCCGATCAATTTCCGATCAATTATTTAAGAAATCCCTCAATGATCTTTTCCTCGGCTTCCTCCCGGGTAAGTCCCAGGGAACAGAGCTTTAATATCTGCTCACCGGCGATCTTTCCGATAGCCGCTTCATGGATAAGCGCGGCGTCCACGTTCGCAGCGTTAAGTGCGGGCTGAGCGTCAACACGTCCGTGCTCCGCCAGGATAGCGTCACAGGCGGAATGCCCGGTACACCTGTTGTTACCCTCAATGACGGAATAGAATGCCTGGTGGGAATTTCCACGGGCAACAGAACGGGAAACCAAGTCGGCGCCACAGTCCTCGCCGTTAAGCTCTACCTTGAACCTGGTCACTGCGTCCTCGTCGCCGTCGGTCATTATGCGCTCGCGCACGACTATTTTCGCGCCCTTGTCCAGAACGGCGGAGGTGCTGCGGGTAGTCCGGTCAACTCCGCGAAGCTGCACAGTATCCATCTCCAGGTAGGAATCCTCCTTGAGATATGCGTCAGTCACCGGGTCTATCTTTCGAAGCCCCGCGCCCTTTCCGGTGCCGATGTGCTTTTCCTTGTAGAGCACCCTTGCGCCCTTTTCCAGGAAGAACCGGTGAACTCCGTTGTGGCGTGCAGTCTCAGAACCGTCGCTGTGAACTCCGCAGCCCGCGACGATAACAACGTCAGCGCCCTCGCCGATGAAGAAATCGTTGTAAACCAGGTCGTCCACGTTGGAATGCGTCACACACGCCGGGATATACACGGTCTCGCCCTTAGTTCCAGGCTTCACGCGGATATCTATTCCAGGCTTGTCCGTTTTTGAGGTTATCGTGATATTCTCAGAGGACTTACGTCCTGCACACTGGCTGTCCTGCCGGATATTATAAGCGCCCTGAAATCCAGTAGTGCTGTCGTAATCGGAAATGACCTTCAGCATTTCCGCGGTTATGCTGTTGAATTCAGCCTTGTTCATGTCGCTCATCTGCACGCGCCTCCATTCTGGGGAGCAGCCGCAGGACAGCGCCCCGAAAATTCACCCTTGAGCAGCAGCGGCAGGATATCGTCGCGCTTTCCGCTGGTGCGTATCTTGCCGTCGGCGATAACGACTATCTCGTCCGCGATGGACAGTATACGTTCCTGATGCGAGATTATCACAAGGGATCCGCTAGTGCTGCTGCGGATATCCTCGAACGTCTCGACCAGCTTTGCAAAGCTCCACAGATCTATGCCCGCCTCCGGCTCGTCGAAAACAGAAAGCTTCGCGCTGCGTGCCAGTACAGTAGCTATTTCAATGCGCTTGGCTTCGCCGCCGGAGAGCGCCGCGCTCATCTCGCGGTCAATGTATTCCTCCGCGCAGAGTCCCACTTTACCGAGGAGCCCGCACAGTTCCTCCGCGCTCAGCTTCTTCCCGGCGGAAAGCTCCAGCAGGTCACGGACAGTCAGTCCCTTGAAGCGCACCGGCTGCTGGAATGCGTATGCAATTCCAAGCTTCGCGCGCCCGGTGATGTCCATATCCGTGATATCCGTTCCGTCCAGGATAAGTCTGCCGGAGGTCGGCTTTTCAACACCCGCGATGAGCTTCGCAAGCGAAGTCTTTCCGCCGCCGTTCGGTCCTGTTATAACTGTCAGCCTGCTATCAAGCTTACAGCTTACGCCATCTATAATAGTATCGCCGTCCGGAAGCTTCCAGACCAGCTCTTTGAGTTCCAGCAAAAAAATCGCCCCTTTCAACTTGTTATATTATTGTATCACAACCGTGTTATTATGTCAAGCAATGGCGAATTCAATACTACAAGTACTGCTTGTCAGACGCGTCGCAAACGGTTTAGTACTATTCAAATCCAAGCCATAATAGATAACACAGAAATAAAAGACGCTTTTCGTCTTCCACGGCAACTAGTAAGGCGTCAATGCACTGAGCGTCTTTGCAGCGGCAAATCGCCGCAATATGAAATGGCTGTACAAGCTCTCTACTGGTTGTTTTTTTAAACTCCAAAGCATGATTTTTGAGTTTTTTATCATAGGGAACCTCTAAAAACCGGGACACGAGCAGATTTCGTACATGACTTATATCAGATGCTAGGCACCAAACCGCAGTAATACTGTATGTATTTCAAGGTTTGGTAACGACGCAGATGATATAAGTCATAGAAATCTGCCGTGAAGGAGGTTTTTAGAGGTGACCCATAGTAAAAGCGCCATATACCATCTCATCAGACGATCCTTCATTTACCTTAAAATGGTGCTGATATAATTATGCTTGACATATTGACGTATTCAGTGTAAAATAAACAGGAAACATTTTAGCAAAGACCAGTGTAACAAAGGAGAAAACAATGGCACGCAAAAAAAAGCGGTATAATCAAAAGGGCTTTACGCTCGTTGAAGTTATAATTGTTCTGGTGATAATAGCTATATCGGCAGCTGTGCTTATTCCCAGCCTGGTAGGGTATATAGAAAAGGCAAAGGAAAAGCGCCACATCTCAGAAGCCCG
The DNA here is from genome assembly GCA_934457235.1 of uncultured Oscillospiraceae bacterium. Lineage (GTDB taxonomy): Bacteria > Bacillota > Clostridia > Oscillospirales > Ruminococcaceae > CAG-115. The sequence goes on along the minus strand of CAKSHT010000006.1, from coordinate 2,962 downwards.
GCAAGTCTATATAGCTGCACAGACTGCCATCTCAGAAGCCTATGCGGAATATGGCTCAGATTTTAAGCTGTACAGGGAGACAAAGGCCACCGGATACTATCTCCCTAAAACCGATAAAGATGGAAACATTCAGCACGACAGCAGTGGAAATATCGTCTACGACAAAACAAAAAAGGTATCGTGCGGCAACCTCACTGTTTCTTTTTTCTATGCAGCACAGCAAAACAACGCAAATTTTAAAATATACAGCGAAAGCACATTAGAGAATACAAAAAATCCAGAATTCATTGATGCGTTTATTGCAAAGGAAACCCTGAAATATCTCGATTCCTACGACGATGCAAATTACAATGAGTTGGGAAAAGGTCTGAATAAAAAGATCGACAACTGCAACTACGCATTTACATTCAAGGACAAAACGCCATATGGATATGATAAGGCGCTTCTTTCCCCGCAAAAGTACTTTGAAAAATCAAAAAATGACTGCACTTTCGTTATACGCTATGATGATAATGGAAAGGTGCTCATGGTAGAATACGCTGCAAGGGATTTTGACAAGGTCATTATCATCATGAACGGCACCATAAACATTGAAGAAACCGGATCATACGCAACTTATTGATTCAGGATAACGTATAACCATTTATGAGTTTTACGCCTGCCTTGCCTTAGACCGACTTTCGCAAATAGTATGTTCAGATTCACTGGATAGTACAATATCCGGCGGTTATTCCAATAACTCATGTAGTAGCGCCAGATCATTGTTTTCAGCTGTTCTGTCGTATAATCCGTACTTCTTCTGCCGCGGCTGTAAAACAGCTCGTTCTTCATTCGCGCCCACATACTTTCGCAGCGGGCGTTGTCATGACATCTGCCTCGGAGATGTTCAGAGTAATGGGATAAAATAGTTATGGGCGTACAGAGATGTACGCCCATAACTATTTTTTGGTTTGATTATGCCGCAATTATCCACTTCAGTATAGCTGAAGCGTCAAACGCATTGACTTTTCCGTCGTCGTTGAAGTCAGCCATCTGCGGATTCACGCCGTTCGCCGCTCCGATTATTGACTTGAGTATCGCAGAAGCGTCAAGCGCGTTCAGAATGCCGTCATTGTTCATGTCGCCAAGTCTGTCGGAGAACTCGCATACCATAACGATATACCCGCCATTAGTATCAGCACCGGGAATTATCGCAGCGCCGTTTTCATCGACCTTTACGCAGTTCTGGAATACAAGCTTTCCATCGGTCAGCTTGTAGAAGTTTGCGAATTGACCAGCAAATTCCTTGCGGAATTTCAGTTTTAAGTCTGCCGGAACCATTGTTCCTGTGATTTTCAGGTCAGCGCCGTAAGTACCGCGGAGCGTGCTTCTGTCGGCATTTCCGGGGAGTATCGAAAGATCAGCCGCAGAAACCTTGCTTATCCTCAGGCCGTCAATTATCCAGCTTCTGGTGCTGTCGATTATCAGTTCTACCTTTGCCTTGCTGTCCTTTATCGACTTGATAACGTCAGCCGGAACATTAGTTTCACCGTTCGTGTTGATTGTTGCCGAACCTCCTGCCGTGAGCTTCGCAATGTCTGACGAAATGTCGGACCAGCTCTTCTGCTTACCGTTTATGGACGGCTTGCTGTCTGATGTGCCGGAGCTTCCACCCGAGGGTCTGGAGCTTCCACCGCCGGAAGAACCACCAGAGGAGCTGCCGGACTTCTTCGGAATCGTATCTTCCTCGGTCGCACCGCATATGGAGCAGGTTCTCGTTTTAATGCCTGTGGAGGTGTAAGTGGGTTCCTTTGTAGTTACCCAGTCGCCAAACTTGTGCTCTCTATGGAGGTCAGAATTATCATTAGTGAAAATTGACATGCAGGGAGAAGAAACATAGACCCTCATGCCGCCAGGCACGGGATAGGAGTCCTTTCCTATTTCCTGACCCCATGCGATTGTGGACTGGTCGCCGTTCAGCAGATAGGCAACCTCGCCGCTGGCAAATGCCTTTGCAGTCTTTGCTTTGTTGTCGTTACCGGGGTCTGCGGACAGATAATAGCTGTTCTGGATTGTATCATCTGACGTTTCTGAAATGCCGTATGTGTTTTGGGCACAAAGAGCGCCGATGTTATAGCAGCCGGTAACTTTGCCGTTGCTGTTTACTACGCAGCAAATACCGCTTGCATTGGATTCGCCGGTAACGCTGCCGGTATTCCAGCAGTTGATTATTGTACCGTAATTGTAATACGCAATACCGCCGATATCGGAGCCGCCGCTGATATCGGCAGCGTTGTGGCACCTGATGATCGTTCCATCATTATTGATGCAGACAGCCGCAGCATAATCTGCGTCAGTCACAGTAATTGTGCCGTCCATGGTGAGGTCCATTATCACACCGTATGAGCATGCAAACAGCGCGGCGTTATTGTATATGTTGCCCTTCAGCTTTATGTTTTTGATAGTATGACCATTTCCGCTGAAATAGCCATGTAAGTTGTCTGCGGGTTCAGCACCCTCCATGCCGAGCGCTATGAACTCAGGGTCACTGTCTGTAAAGACAATATCATTTGCAAGCGCAATATTGCCTGTGGTGCATGCGGTCTGAAGCTCGTCAACGGTCGTCACCCTTGTGGTGTACAGCCAGTTGTCATTGTCAGACGGATTCTCCTTAAAGTTGAACTGATATGCGACAGCGGTCTGTGCCGAGCCGGTTTTCTTCAGGCTCGGGAGGGTTACCGGCTGCGACTTGACGCCGTCGCTGTCCGCCGCGCTGAGGGTGCCGAGAGAGCCTGTATTCCATGCGCTGCCGAGGTTCAGTTCTGCTATATTGCCGATAGAAACGCCTGTGCCTTTTCCTCTTCCGATGTAGTTTGCAGCAGAAAGCTCAGCAATAAAATAGCAGTTATTGTATGTGCTTTCTAATGTACTTGCGCCTGAAATACAGCCATAATCCCCGGGCGCATATGCAATACCGGCATTC
>CAKSHT010000005.1 GCA_934457235.1 uncultured Oscillospiraceae bacterium | reverse complement strand
GCAGCAAAGAACGTAGTTGCCGCTGGTCTTGCTGAAAAGGCAGAGATCGAGGTAGCTTATGCGATCGGCGTTGCAAGACCCGTTTCCATCTTCGTTGACACCTTCGGCACCGGAAAGGTAGCTGACGACGTTATCTCCGCAGCAGTCGCAGAGGTATTCGACTTCCGTCCCGCTGCCATAATCGACCTTCTTGACCTGCGCAAACCACAGTACAAGAAGCTTGCCGCATACGGTCACATGGGGCGTGAAGATCTGGACGTTGCGTGGGAGCGCACCGACAAGGTTGACGCACTCAAGGAAGCTGTAAAGTCCCTTTAATACACAGTTCCCCCGGCTCCGCAGTCGGGGGATAACCATATAAAATAAAGCCCCCGGAGTTTTCACTTCGGGGGCTGGTTTATTCAGATCTTTTTTATATTACTTTACGATCTTGATACCGCCGATGAGGGGCAGGGGCTTCATTTCGCCCTGTGCAGCTGCAACGATACCCATGATCATGAATACCAGGGAAGCTACACTTACAGCAGCGGAAAGAATGCCGCCGATGAAGCCGATGAACGGAATAGCGCTCAGAACGCCTGCAACGATACCGAGAACGAGCTCAGCGATGAACAGGACGATACCCTGATTTGCATGGAACTTGGAGAACTCTGTCTTGCCAGCTGCCAGCGGAACAATAAACAGAATGCCGATGTAAGCGAGTATGCCGAATACCTTTTCATTTGAATCCATAATAAAAACCTCCTGAAATAAACGCCGCGAAAGTGCCACATACTTCATTGCGCCGTTATATGTATGGCAAATGCTGAAGCATCTGCCTGACGTTCAGTGCAATCATCCGTTTTGGCACTGACGTACACTTATATAATATAACAAAAATGAGCTTTTGTCAACTTATTCACACAACAATCACAAAATTTATACGAAAAAGCTGAAAATCTCGCGTTTGTTATCCAGAATATCGGTAAATCTGTCCAAATACTCGTATGGATATTTATGGTTGGTGATACGCTTTATTCTTCCTGTGCTCCGGTCTACCAATTTGGTGGAAGCACCTGCACCAACGGCGAGTATCGTCTGAAGCTCCTCCATGATGTAGGTGTTATAAAGGCTCTCCGTGCCGGGCTTTGCATAGCCGGTGTTCTCCTGGTTATCGGCGGTGTTTTTCTGCCGGTAGAGATAATACGGGACATAACCGCACTCCGCGAGCTTTTTATGCGCATAGTCCACCATGCGCTCCGTTTCACCAGACGTGCTTTCATTACCCTCGTGGAAGAGCCTTGCAGCGCGTTTCAGCGCAAGGCTGTGCACCGTGATATTCTCCGGGGATAATCCGCAGACCGTGTCAAGACTAGCTGCAAAGCTGTCGAAATCATCCGTCGGAAGTCCCGCGATAAGGTCCATGTTTATCACTTCAAATCCTACCTCCCGCGCCATAAGGAACGCCTGCTCGGTCTCGGCGCTGGTGTGCGCCCTGCCGATGGCTTTCAGCACGCTGTCGTTCATCGTCTGCGGATTCACGCTGATACGTCCAACACCGGCTTCCTTTATCGCGGTGAGCTTATCGTAGGTTATGGTATCCGGACGCCCTGCCTCCACCGTGAATTCCCGGACATGCGAGAGATCGAAGCAGTCCAGCGCCGCAAACAGCCGCTTGAGCTGCTCCGCTGAAAGCACAGTGGGAGTTCCTCCGCCGAAGTATACCGTATCCGGGATAAGCCCCAGGTGACGGGAGATGGTCGCAAGCTGCTTCATCTCCTCAGTCATGCGCTGTAAATACTCGTCAAGCCGCGCCGCAGCCTGGCTGACGGAATGCGACACAAAGCTGCAATAACTGCACCTCGTCGGACAGAACGGTATCGACACGTAAAGGCTGAATGAATTCACTGGGATAGAAGCCTCAAGCGGCTTCTGCACCTGCTCTATCCTGCGGGCTATGGCAAGCTTACGCGGACTTACCAGCAGTCCCTCAAGCGCCTGGGCATCGGTCAGCTTAGAAAGCACCTTCACCGGACGTACTCCGGTGAGTATTCCCCAGGGCAGGTCATGCCCGGTGTACTCCCTCAGCGCCTTGTACAGCAGCACAGACATTTCGCGCTCCTGCTCCTTATCCGGGGTCTCCGGCGGAACAACTCGGTTCATGGAATAGCGCTTATCCCCACAGACAAGCTCCACAGACAGGCTCACTCCGCCGGGAAGCTCCTGCTTTTCAGTCAGACAGTAATCCCCCTGGGCGTCCGCTCTGTCCGTGGACATTTTAAGCTCCATCGGCGGAAAGAAATTCCGGAAAAGCCGCTCAAGCTCATACTGAAATCTGTGGTTGCTGAAAATTAGTGTCATTATTGTATATCCTTTATTCTGGTAAGATACTCCGTCACAAACTCCGGGAATCTCCCGCGCGGAGCCGTTATTTTTTGTTTAGCCGTGATATCCTCCTGCGGCATATCCTCCGGGAATACCGCGATATCTGCAATATTCAGCAGTGGTACGTCCATAATACTGTCGCCGGCGCATATTATCCTGCCGCCCGGAATTTGCTCCGCCAGGTGCTTTGCCGCCGCCCCCTTACAGAGCTTCGCCGGGAGCGCATAGAGCTTCTGCCCGGTATGGTAGCAGCGTATTTCATCTCCGGCAGCTTCCCGGAGCGCCGCAATTGATCTTTCCGGCTCGGCGGATTTCGTGAACAGAAACATTCCATCGACAAGGCGTATTTCAAAATTCCGGTGTATGTCACGCTCCATTATCCTGCGGCACTCCGCAAACTGCGCGGAGCATTCCGCCGCAAGCGCAAGCGAATGCTCAGTCCACTGGGAATCCGGGATACCGTTTATCAGCAGTGTGCCGCCGTTGTCAGTCAGCGCGTATTCCGGCTGAAATCCGGGAACGCTTATCCGCCGGTACTGTTCTATGCTCCTTGTCGTCACTGGGATTATCCGTAACTCCGGAAGCATAACGGACTGTTTCCGCGTTATGCAGGATATTTCGGTGCTGTCCTTGTATTCGCACACGATATCACCGGGAAGCTTTCTGGAAGCTGAAAAGATCAGCGTTCCGTCAAGGTCGGCAAATATGATGTCACACATCAGCCATCACCTTTATTATGCCACATGCCGCATAATTCCGCAGTGGATACTCACGCACCTCCACGCGCTTTTCCGCCGCAAGCTCCACAAGGTGGCGGGTAAGCGGGCTGTTTAAATTCCGCACCAGTATAAGCTCCGGTATCCTGCGCAGCAGAACACGGGTCGCTTCGCCGATTCCGGGCTTGACAAGCTTTATATCCCGTAAGCCGAAATGCGCGGCGATCTCCTTGGTTTCCGCAAGTCCGCTGCCGCTGTTAAGTGGCGGAAGCGCAGCAGGGTCAAGGCTCATTTCGTCCTCGATTGCGCTGATGAAGCTATAAGTTCTGTCATGCCGGGCAAGTTCGCCGAAGTACGCCGCGCCGTGGAATTCATCCGGATGCGTCACGCCGTCTTTCATCACCGTTCTGCTGAACAATCCGGAAACCACGCTGTTAAGGCAGGCACATGGAATGAACATATCATCATGCGTTCCACATAACCTGCAAAGTCCCGCCGGGTCTGCAAGAACGGCTATCTCGCACAATCTGTCAAGCTTATCCCTGCCGATACCGTATTCATACAGCGGGAACTGCTCCAGCGCGCTGCGCAGCGTTCTGGTTATCATTCCCTTGCCCGTCCAGCCGTCGATGAACTGTATACCGTCCGCGGAATGCCGCGCCAGAATATACTCCATAGCCCTCCGGTCAATTCCCCGTCCTACAATTATCGAAATAGAATAATGCGGCAGAGACACGCCGTATTTCTTCCAGATATAGCGTTTGATGAGCACTCCGGCGGGAGTCCCCGCCCGGGCGAGCGAAACAAGTACTGCGCGCCTGCCCTTTTCAGCCCATATTGCTTCGGCAACGGTGCGCACGGCATCGGCGTTCTTCCTCGCCCAGAGCCGCAGTCCGTTCTCATACTCTCTGAAATACGCCGGGGACGGCTCGTACTCTGCCGGGAGAAGCTCACTATAATGCACGCCGCTCTGGATAAGCGGCTCGCGCTCCTTTGCCGGAAGCGCCGGAAGCTTTCCGGTAATATCCGTCAGCAGAAGCTGTACGTCCTCCGGCTTGTAGGACGTATGGAGCTTCTTTCCGTGCCAGCATATCACCCGGACTTCCCTGCCGCCGACGGCGCCGCACAGCCCGCGCAGTGCGTTCTCGTCCGGTTCTTCCGCGTCCGTCATGATTATGCTGAGATCGCATGGCTGGCTGTTGTAGAGATACACGCGCCTTTCCGGGTCGTATGCGCTGCGGAGCGCCGCCCGGTTTACGATAGGGTATTCCCCCGGCTGCGGCTCGTCAAATCCGTTTCTGCCGGTTTCAGACGGAAGCATGGGGCTTCTCGTGGAGCAATGAACGACTACTCTGCCGTACTTTCCGGAAAGCATTCTGCCAAGAATCAGCGGAGGGTAGCAAAATTCCTCAGTACCCACTATTTCCACTGTCTGAGACATGCCGCCGGGAAATTCCGCAGCAAGCTGCGCACAGAAGTTTCTGCACTCCGCGAGCCAGCTTTCGGAATTCACGCCAAGACGCGGATCATAAATCGCATTGCGGCGCATTATGCCGTCATATCCGCGGGGGGTTACGCTTCTGTCCGGGGAAAATTCCTGCGGAATAGTGCGGTTCGTCATATCGTCAAGGCATGACAGCGAAATCGGGATCATTCCAACGCTGCGAAAACGCTCAGCGCTCTCCCTCGAAGCCGCCAGCGACGCAGCATAGATCCTGCAGCCGGGAGCAAGACAGCCGTCCAGCGCGTTTTTCAGATTTACCGCAGTCTGTCCGGTAGTGAACTCATCGTCTACGATAATGACCTGCGCCGCCCGCCGGAATGCTTCCTCATCGCGGACGCACAAGAAATGCTGCTTCGCGTGGCTGTGGCGTTCCTCAAAGCTGAGTGCGACCGCCCAGTCCGGGAGCTTCTCGCGGGTAGTCGTTACAAAAAAGCAGTCGTGGAAAAATCCCGCCGCCACAGCGCCGACCGCGACGGCGGTTTCCGCAAAAGCTATAACTACAGTGGATTTTTCCGCTCTGCCGTCCTGCGCCAGCTTGCGCCCCAGCTCCTCCATCAGATCCAGTGACTTCACGGGATCGGACGGGAAATGCTTTGCCTGGCGCGTATTCACGATTATATGCTCCCGCAGCGGGTTATTATCCCGCTTTGCAAGATACAGATTCGATATGCAGTTATCAGCATAAATTTTCATATAAACACCAAAATATATTACAGAACCTCAAGCGTTCTTTCACGCGGGTAGACCTTTCCCTCCCGGAGGAGTCTGATGTAATCCGCCGGGCAGTTTATGGGTTCGGGGACATCGATACCGCCGCCGAAAAGTCTGTCCAGGTGGTGGCTGTCGGAGCCGCCGGTCTTTATCAGTCCGTAGCTGTCGGCGTAGAGCTTCGCGCGCTCGTTGTACAGCTTGCGGGGGTCGTGGCTTGCGTTGATGACTTCCACGGCGTCCACATCATGCGGATAAAGGCTGATGTGGTGTATATATGTGTCATCCCGGAAAGGGTGCGCATGCACTATGAAGCAGCCCATGTCGCGCAGGCCGCTGAACAGCTTACGCTCGTCCATTTCCATGAGCGCATGCTCGTTATGTTTCATCCATTCCTTGGTCATGCCGTATATGAGGAAATCCGCATTGTACACCGTGAACTCACAGCCGAACCACACTTTAAGCCCTATCTGGTCGCCGACCTCCTTAGCGCGCTCATAGCCCAGGAAGTACCTGTCGATACGCTCCTCCCAGGGCAGGTCCCGGGGGACTGCGGTGTTGGCATTGAAAAAGTGGTCAGTTACGAAAATTCCGTCGTAGCCGGCTTCCTTATGCGCTCTCGCCATGTCCGCCGCAGATGCGCTGGAGCAGGCGCTGCCCTCTTTCGTGTGCATGTGCGTTTCGTATTTGTACATTATATTTTATCCTCCACGGGGTTATTCGTTATACAGATTTATTGTACCACAAAGTGATTGGTTTTGCAATAGCTTGTGGGAATTTTGAGAAAAAAGAAAAATCCCCCTGCTTCCGCAGGAAGATTTTTCGATATGTACTCAGACTGATTTTAAAATTTAATTCCAGGTTTGACCTCGGGGATATTATCGTTTCTTACAGCTCCGCAGTTCTGGCAGAAATTTGCGTCGGGAGGATTTACCTTTCCGCAGGAGCATTTCCAGGGAGTATCAGGTCTGACTGTTCCGCCGTTTGACATATTAGCAAGTATCTTCCCCAGGGTCTGTGATATGTCGGAAAGTGTGCGGTCTGTTTCGCGGGTGTTCCTTGAAGCTATATGTATAATGTTCTCTGACATTTCGATGTACATTGACCACACAATGTGAAACATAAGCATCGGGATAATCGAAATAAGCGCTGATATCCATAATCCGCCATTTCCTGTAACCAGCCCGCTGATAAACATAAATACCACGCCCAGCGTGCATAATCCTAAGCTTACCTTTACTGTGACCTTAGTTATTCTTGTCCACTTGTCATTCATGTTTGAATCCTCCATGTTAATTGATTTTTGAAACCGTTCAAGCGTTAATAACTCTTTGAAGGCTTTCAAATGTTATTAACCTAATGTGACACCTTGCCTATGTATATTATAATCTTTTATAACTAATTTGTCAAGGCTTTTCAGCCACATATGATAGAATATATCTGAAAGGAGAGATGGCTATGGCAATTTACACACGACTGAAAGACCTCCGCGAGGACGCTGACAAGACACAGAGCGACATCGCACGCTACCTTGGAACCACTGCGCAATACTACGGCAAATATGAAAAAGGCGAACGCGAACTCCCTTTCGACCGCGCAATACGGCTTGCTGAATATTATAACGTCACACTTGACTATCTCGCCGGAAGAAGCAACAACAAGCTCGGACAGCCGCTCACCGACGACGAAGCCTCCCTCTTGAAAAAATGGAACTCACTTTCCGAACGCAACAAAGGTAAGATCGAATACCACATTGAAGAACTTAACGACAAAAATCACCACAAATAACACAAAATCTCCCCACCGTCGCCGGTGGAGAGATTTTTTTATTACAGGAGCACAAATAACGGTGAGAAAGTTTCAGATACAAGGAAAAGCCCCATCGGCTAGGTTGAAACCTGCCGATGGGACTTTGACGCAGTAGATGCGCCTTTATCGCCGTTATTTAGTCGTTCTTGAACTCGTCGCCGTACATATTCTGGAGTTCTACCAGGTGCTTGTACTTAGCGGCAGCGTTCTTTACAGCCTTGTCGAACAGGATTGTAGCTCTCTCGGGGTTAGCACGCATAAGGGAGTTGTAACGTACCTCTCTCATCATGAATGCCTTGTAATCGCCGGTCGGAGCCTTGCTGTCGAGAGAGAACGGATTCTTGCCCTCGTCTGCCAGAGCCGGGTTGAAGCGGAACAGGTGCCAGTAACCAGCCTCTACGGCTTCCTTTTCTACCTGCTGAGCAATGGTCAGACCGCCCTTGATACCATGGTTGATGCACGGTGCATATGCGATGATAAGGGACGGACCGTCATAAGCCTCAGCCTCTGCGATAGCCTTTAAGCACTGGTTCTTGTCAGCGCCCATGGAGATCTGTGCAACATAAACGTAGCCGTAGCTCATTGCAATGCCTGCCAGATCCTTCTTCTTTACGTCCTTACCGCCGGCTGCGAACTGTGCAACTGCACCAACGTTAGTAGCCTTGGAAGCCTGTCCGCCGGTGTTGGAGTAAACCTCGGTATCGAATACCAGGATATTTACGTTCTTACCGGAAGCAATAACGTGGTCAAGTCCGCCATATCCGATATCGTAAGCCCATCCGTCGCCGCCGAAGATCCACTGGCTCTTCTTGGAGAGGTAGTTCTTGGCTGCGAGGATCTCGCCAACAATGCCACCCTTTGCGGGGCACTGCTCAAGGGCATTCACCAGCTTCTTGGTAGCTGCTGCGTTTGCCTTGCCGTCGTTTTCGGTAGCAAAGTACTCGTCGATGAGCGCCTTAGCGTCATCGTGTGCTTCCTCGCGTACTGCCTGGAGCTTCTTCTGAACTCTCTTTCTCAGGGTATCCTGAGCAAGGAACATACCGTAACCGAACTCTGCGTTGTCCTCGAACAGGGAGTTAGCCCATGCCGGACCCTTGCCTTCCTTGTTGGTTGTGTAAGGAGTGGACGGCTCGGAGCCTGCCCAGATAGAGGAGCAGCCTGTAGCGTTAGCGATGTACATTCTGTCGCCGAAGAGCTGAGTTACAAGCTTAGCGTACGGAGTCTCTCCGCAGCCTGCGCATGCGCCGGAGAATTCGAGCAGCGGCTGCTTGAACTGAGAACCCTTGACGGTGGTCTCCTTAAACTTCTCGTGTACCTCTGGCTTGTCGGAAACCTTGGATACAGCATAGTCGAATACCGGCTGCTGATCCATCTGAGTTTCGATGGGCTTCATCACGAGAGCGCTCTTGCTCTTGTCCTTAGCGCCTGCCGGGCAGATGTTCGCGCATACGCCGCAGCCTGTGCAGTCCAGAGTAGAAACAGCCATTGTGTACTTCATGCCAGGAAGCTGCATAGCGTCCTTGGTCTTTACGGAAGCAGGAGCCGCAGCGGCCTCGTCAGCGGTCATGATAACCGGACGGATAACAGCGTGCGGGCATACGAATGCGCACTGGTTACACTCAATACAGTTTTCTGGGATCCACTCCGGTACGTCAACTGCGATACCGCGCTTCTCATACGCAGCGGAGCCCTGCGGGAACGTTCCGTCAGCAATGTTCATGTCAACGAATGTGGAAACAGGGATCTGATCGCCACGCTGTGCATTAACGGGGATCTGTACCTTGTTTACGAAGTCAACCAGGAACTTGTTGTCGCCCTCTGCCTTGTGTACGGGAAGCTCGCCCTCGGCGTTTGCCCAGCTTGCGGGAACGTCTACCTTAACGACCTCGCCTGCACCCTTTTCGATAGCGGCGTAGTTCATGTTGACGATATCGTCGCCCTTCTTGGCAAAGGACTTGTACGCCATCTTCTTCATATAGGTGATAGCGTCCTCAGGCGGAATGATGTTAGCGATGGAGAAGAATGCGGACTGGAGCACAGTATTGGTCTTGTTGCCCAGACCGATCTCTCTTGCCACCTTGTTTGCGTTGATGATGTAGAAATTGATGTTGTTCTTAGCGATGTAAGCCTTTACGGGAGCGGGAAGCTTCTCGTCCAGCTCATCGACTGTCCAGTGGCAGTTCAGCAGAAAAGAGCCGCCGGGAACAACGTCCTGAACCATATCGTACTTGTCGATATAGGACGGGTTGTGACAGGCAACGAAGTTAGCCTTGTTGATGAAGTAAGTGGACTTGATCGGAGTCTTACCGAAGCGCAGGTGGGAAATGGTAACGCCGCCGGACTTCTTGGAGTCGTAAGCGAAGTAAGCCTGTGCATACATGTCGGTATGGTCGCCGATGATCTTGATGGAGTTCTTGTTAGCGCCAACGGTACCATCGGAGCCGAGACCCCAGAACTTGCAGCATGTTGTGCCCTCAGGTGTGGTGTTCGGGTTCTCAGTGATATCAAGGGACAGGTGAGTTACATCGTCGTGGATACCAAGGGTGAATACCGGCTTTGTGGTGTTGTTGTATACTGCGATGATCTGAGCCGGGTTGCAGTCCTTGGAACCAAGACCGTAACGTCCGGTGAAAATCTGAGCGTCCTGGAACTTGTTCTCCTTCTTGAGTGCTGCAACTACATCAAGGTACAGCGGCTCGCCGAGGGAACCAGGCTCCTTTGTTCTGTCGAGGACGGAGATCTTCTTTACTGTTGCGGGGATAGCCGCTGCAAATGCGGAGGAAACGAACGGTCTGTACAGTCTAACCTTTACCAGACCTACCTTTCTGCCCTGCTTGAGCAGGTAGTCGATGGTCTCCTCGATGGTATCACAGACAGAGCCCATTGCTACGATGACTTCCTCAGCGTCAGGAGCGCCATAGTAGTTGAACAGCTTATAGTCTGTGCCGATCTCTGCGTTTACCTTGTTCATGTACTCGGTAACGACTTCCGGAACATGGTTGTAATATGTGTTGCAAGCCTCGCGAGCCTGGAAGAAGATATCCGGGTTCTGAGCGGTGCCGTGGAGTACGGGCTTCTCAGGGTTGAGCGCTCTGTCGCGGAACGCCTGGACAGCGTCCATGTCTACCATGCCCTTGAGTGTTTCGTAGTCCCACTTCTCGATCTTCTGGATCTCGTGGGAGGTACGGAAGCCGTCGAAGAAGTGCAGGAACGGAACTCTGCCCTTGATAGCGGACAGATGTGCAACTGCGCCGAGGTCCATAACTTCCTGGGGATTGGTGGAGCACAGCATAGCGTATCCGGTCTGACGACATGCGTAGATATCGCTGTGGTCGCCAAAGATGGACAGCGCATGGGAAGCGACAGCACGTGCAGAAACGTGGATAACTGACGGCAGCAGCTCGCCTGCGATCTTGTACATATTAGGAATCATCAGCAGGAGGCCCTGTGATGCGGTATATGTAGTGGTGAGAGCGCCTGCTGACAGGGAGCCGTGAACAGCGCCTGCAGCACCTGCCTCGGACTGCATTTCAACGACCTTTACCTGCTCGCCGAAGATATTCTTCACGCCGGCAGTAGACCAGGAGTCAGTTACCTCTGCCATTACAGAAGAGGGGGTAATGGGGTAAATAGCCGCTAAGTCTGTGAACGCATAGGACACATGAGCCGCAGCGTTATTACCGTCCATTGTTTGCTTTTCTCTAGCCATTGGATTTATCCTCCTTAAAATTTCGGGCAGCGGGGCTGCCGTTATGACAGCAGTCGCCTCTTAGGCGCACTGTCTTAGCTTATCTTTTATTTTATCACAACTTCTTCAATTTGTAAATAGGCAATGAGTTTTTTTCAGATTATTTGTACAGATTGCACCAAAAACTGTCACATTTATTTACAAAGTGATATTAGAGTATGCTAACTTCATATGACTTTTGACCTCGTGCCGGTCGGGAGGCCTTAGCGAAAAGATGCCGGGTAAAGGGACTTATTTTGTTTTCGCCTTGTCGGCAGTACCTTATTAGATTTATCGTGTTTTCACACAGAACTGAGGGGAACCCCTTCGTGGAGAAAGGGAAGAACCTGAAAGCTCCCCCCATGAGTTCCACCCTACGGGTTGTCCCGTGCTGCACTTTGTGGCGGCGTCCTTGCCGCCTTTTTGGAAGCAACAGTTCAAAAACATCGTGTTTGCAGACTCCCTGCGCCCCTTCCCCCGCCTGGGGATACTATTGTAGGACAAAATAAAAACGGCACCCGAAACTTTCAAGTGCCGATGTTTCTGTTTCACTTTTAAAACTGCTTATTGCCTTTGGCGGCTGCGCGGACTTCCATAATCCCGGTTTCCGGATAGAAGAACACTGTACGTCCATAATCAAGGCCTGTATCCTCTGCAATTATCGGGATTCCCTCCTTACGGAGTGCTGTTTTTACTGCTGCGATATTACGCTCGCCGATATTGAATCGGTCGCTTGCTGCTGCGAACATAACTGCTCCGCCGGCTATCTTTGCCTTTATGCGGGAGCGGTTTGCCCCAAGCTTTACCATCTCTCTGACAAGCATCGGTATCGCTGTATCAGCAAAACGCATCGGGGTCGCTGCACCGTTTGTCGCCTGGGTGCTGTCCGGGAGCATGATATGCGACATTCCTCCGACGCCTGTTGCACTATCAAGCAGGCATATGCCAACGCAGGATCCGAGCGCGTAAGTCACCAGAACGTCCGGCGGTCTGCACACCTTCAGATCGGAAATTCCTATCGTCAGATTTGCCATTACATTACACCAAGTTTCTTCATAAGCGTTTCAAGAGATTCCATCTCCGGAATAAGGATAATATTGGACTTGATATCCACGCCGTCTATCGCAAATCCATCGTCGATGAACAGCACTTTATCTCCGACCTGTGAAAACTCAATTATCGGAACGCTCATTATCGCGCCAAGCATATCGACTTTCATTGACGGAATGCTCATATCGATGGTAAGACCGGTAAGTGTGGCGAGTGCACGCAGATAACTGCCCGCCATGATATTGCCCATTTCGGTGATAACGGAAAGCTGCATATCGTCCAGCTTTGTTACCTGGACATCCTCTGCGCTCATGAATGTGGAAAGCACCACCTGTGCGAAGCTGTCCTCCAGCAGGAACATCATCATTCCCTTGATATCGCCCTGGAGACGCACCAGAATGCCGGTTATTACCTTTTCGGGTCCGCCCATGGTGTCGATTATCTGCTGATACTCCAACACGCAGACATTCGGGACTTTCATCTCTATCGGCTTGCCGAGCATTTCTGAAAGCGAGGACGCTGCACTTCCTGACCCTATATTTCCTATCTCTCGCAGGCAGTCGATAGCCACTGGAGACAGTTCATCGTAATTCTTAAGCATTTTCTACTCCTAAAGGATATTACCGCAGATTATTTGCCAGTCTTGTAAACTCATCGGAGGTCGTGACCACTCTGGAGCTTATCTGGTACGCGCGCTGTGTTTCGATCAGCTTTACCATCTGGTCGGCGAGATTCACATTAGATGTTATCAGCACTCCCTGGAGCTTCTCCGCGGTTCTGTCGGCGGTAGCCGCGCCGCTTCTGGCGGTTGCTGCATAACGATTGGTGGCAGCCGCTTCGATACCGTATACGTTATCGAACGTGAACACGCCGATCATATCGCTGAGAGCCTGGTAATCCGGAGCCGCACCGTCTGCGTCAAACGGAACGACTATGCGGTTGTTATCGTAATCAAGAACATACTCTCCGCTGCTGGAGACCAGATACCACTCGCCGGTGTCAGCCTGGGTCATTGCAAAAGCACCGTCACGGGTGTAATTCACGGCCCCGTAGCGATCCTCGACTGCAAAGAAACCCTCGTTTGGCAGGGCATAATCCAGAGGGCGCTCGGTGTAATAGAACGAGCTTTCGTCGAACATAACGTCGGTTTTCTGGACATACGCGCCGTGACCGGTCTGCCAGTCAGCCTCGGTAGCGCGCTGAGTGGAGTACAGGCAGTCCGCAAAGGACGGACGTATCGTCTGATAGCCGTAGGTGTTGACGTTCGCAATATTGTTGCCGTAAACGTTCAGCGCCTTAGCCTGTTCGATCATCGCGGTTTTCCCGGTATGGAATGATATATTCATGGCTTAATCTCCTCAGATCTTGCAGATGGAAGTGGACTTCTGGTTCATGCTGTCAATCAGCTTAGCCAGTGAGCTGGACGCCTCGTAGATACGGTTAGCGTTCATCATCATCGTCATTTCATAGTTTACGTCGATATTGGAACGCTCGTACGCGCCCTGAATTATCTCAAATCTTGTCCCATCGGGAACATCGCCTGCCTGCACGGAGGTGAACATATTCGCACCGAACTTATCGACATTGCCGTCGGGATCGATATAGGAAAGACGCAGCCTGTCCACAAGCTCGCCGTCCTGGTAGATAGAGCCGTCGTTGTCGATAACGAAATCCTTGTTGCCGAGGTATATCTCGCCGTTCTCGCCGAGTATCCTGCCGGAATTGGAAAGGCACAGGTAGCCCTCTTCGTCCAGCTCCCACTGACCGTTTCTGGTGAGCATGTTCTCGCCGTTGTATCCTGCGATATTGAAGTAAACATCACCGTTTATCGCCACATCGAACGGTGACTCGGTATACTCGAACGTACCCTGTCCGAGGTCGGTGTAGGAGGTATCGACATAAGTCTGCGCAAACGTACCGGAAAGCTCCTCGCGGTGCTTAACAAGTATCATCTGCTCCTTGAATCTGTTGGTGATTATCGTATCACGCTTATATCCTGCGGTGGACATATTCGTGAGGTTGTTGCCGATGCAGTCCAGCTTGCGCTGGTTCATTATCATGCCGTTGCAGGCGTAGTAGTATCCTCTGTTCAAGCCTGTTCCTCCTTCTCCGGGGAGCTTCCCCTTATGTAAGGCTCCAGCGCTGATTTCAGCGCCAGCATTGCTTTTGTGTTTATCTGGCACACTCTGGATTCCGACACGCCTATGACCTTCGCGATATCGGAATACTTCATGCTTTTGTAATAGTACAGTGTGATGACCTGGCGCTCCTTCTCCTTCAGGGAGGCTATCGCCTCAGCCGTCACCTCACGCAGTTCCTGCCGCAGCAGACGGGAATCCGTGCCCTCATCCGTGGAAGCGGAGTCCTCGAAGTTATCCTCATACAGAAGCTCCTCAAAGGACAGCGTGACCGCATTGGACGCGTCCGCCATGCCTTTCAGCAGCTTATCCTCGCTTATGCCGAGATAATCTGCCAGCTCCTCGTTCGTCGGTGCCCTATTATATTGATTATACAATATACTGTTCGCCTTGTCAAGGTCGCGGGCAAATTTTCTTACAGGTCTTGGCACCCAATCCTGTTTCCGGACATAATCTATGACCGCGCCGCGCACTTTCAGCGAAGCGTATGTTTCGAACTTTGCACCCTTTGTGGGGTCGAAGCTCTCAATGGCGTCCATGAGGGCGATAACTCCCTCGTTGATGACATCGTCCACATCGCCATACTTTATGAAGGTATTTCGCAGGGAAAGTGCGCAGGCACGTACCAGACCGAGATTCTTGAGCACTATCTCATTGCGGAGCGCCTCGCTGTGGCTCATGCCGTACTCCTCCAGGAGCGCTGCATTACTGCTTTCCATGCTTATCCCTCCTTCTGAGTGCTGTCTGCGTCAGTCCGTCAGTGCACCGCCGCCGGCTGACCGACGGGGACAGTACGCTGTCCGGGCATGTTCAGCGAAATATTGCCTATCGCCTGTATCTGCGCCGTGGAATCTATCTCGCTGTAAGAAAGCACCGTGATATTCGGAATGAACTGCTCGGTGAGCTTCTTGTAGTAAATTCTTACGACAGGGGACGTCAGTATTATTACAGTCGGTATAACGTCCTTTATCTTGTCTATCTCCTGGTTGGAAGCCGCAACGATACGCTGTATCAGGTCGGGAGCCATTGCAAGGTAGCTGCCCTGGTCGGACTTCTTGACGGAGCTTACTATCATATCCTCGATCTGTGTATCAAGCGTGATCACACGCAGCGAATTTGCTTCGGAGAAGCGATGCGTGATGGTACGCTTCAGCGACTGGCGGACGTACTCCGTGATTATGTCGGTATCCTTGAGTACGTTTGCGTGATCGCCGATGGTTTCCAGGATAGTTTCCAGGTCGCGTATCGGTATGCCCTCCCTGAGCAGATTTGCGAGGATCTTCTGCAAATAGCCAACAGATATAACTTTTGGTATAATATCGTCCACCACGATGGGGTTCGTCTTTTTCACGTTGTCCAGCATGGTGTTTACGTCCTGGCGGGAGAGCAGCTCATGCGCATAGCGCTTCATTATCTCCGACCAGTGGGTTATCATAACGGAAACCGGGTCGATGAGCGTGTAGCCAGCAACGTCCGCCATGATCTTCTTATCCTCGGATATCCACTTCGCGGGCAGCCCGAATGCAGGCTCCACTGTGTCGATACCCTCTATCTGCTGGGTAACGTCGCCGCTGTCCAGAGCAAGATAGTGGTCAACAAGTATCTCACCGCGGGCAACTTCCTCGCCCTTTATCTTGATGATGTACATGTTCGGGTTTATCTCCGGGTTATCCGTCATGCGGACGGACGGAATGACCATACCCATATCAAGCGCAAACTGCTTTCTGAAAATAACGACTCGCTCGATGAAGTTACCACCGGATTTCTCATCGACCAGCCGCAGCAGGCTATAACCGAATTCCATCTCTATCGGTTCAACGTTCAGCAGCTTGAATACGTTGTCGATGTCGCGGTAATAATCGTTGTCGGCAGGAAGCTTTTCCATTTCCTTTTCTTCTGCCTTCTTGCGCTGTGCAAGCTCCAGCTCCGCCATTTTCTTCTTGTTGCGGTTGAGGAGAACTGCGCCGAGTATAAGCAGAACGCCCAGGATAAGGCACACTACCGTCGGGAATCCCGGAATAACCATCATGACTATCATGACGATACCGGCTATCATCAGCACAAACGGCTGAGCCGTAAACTGGGTCTTGATATCGTTGACAAGGCTGTCCTCGCTCGCCGCGCGGGTAACTATCATACCTGTTGCAACGGAGATGAGCAGTGCCGGGATCTGTGAGCACAGACCATCACCGACGGTCGCCAGCGAGTAGGTATTAAGGATAGTGTTGAAATCACCGCCGCCGCGCACCATACCGATGATAACACCGCCGATAAGGTTTACGAGCGTGGTGACGATGGACATGATAGCGTCGCCCTTTACGAACTTCGTAGCACCGTCCATGGAGCCATAGAAATCCGCCTCGCGCTGAATGTTGCTTCTGCGCCTTTTGGCTTCTTCCTCGTTGATTATGCCGGCGTTAAGGTCGGCGTCTATTGCCATCTGCTTGCCGGGCATCGCGTCAAGGGTGAATCTCGCAGCGACCTCGGATACTCGCTCGGAACCCTTGGTGATTACGATGAAGTTTACCAATACGATAATTATGAATATCAGGAAGCCGACGATAGCGTCGCCGCCCATAACGAAGTTACCGAACGCCGCGATTACGTTTCCGGCATAGCCGCTGGAAAGAATACCACGGGTCGTTGAAACATTCAGCGACAACCGCAGCACCGTCGTCAGCAGCAGCACCGTCGGGAACACCGAAAACTCCAGTGCTTCCTTGATGAACATTGTCATTACAAGGATAATAAGGCTGAGGGAGATATTCAGCAGTATAAGGAAATCCAGCAGCCAGCTCGGCAGCGGAATAATTATCGCGATAACGATGAAGATAACGAACAGAACAAACGAGTTGTTCAGAAGCTTGCGTATTATACCGCCCATCTCCTTTCTGTAATATTATATCATGATTATACTTTAAGTGTCGAAAAATCACGCATGAAGTGTCTTGTGCTTCTCGCGGTAGACTACCGTCAGCACCTCGGCGACTGCGTTATAAAGTTCGGCGGGTATCTCCCTGCCAACGTCCACCATACTGTACAGTGAACGCGCCAAAGGCGGATTTTCTATTGTCATTACGTTGTTTTCCTCCGCGATCTGCACTATGCGAAGCGCCAGGTAATCCTTTCCCTTTGCCACCACCTGGGGGGCGTTGTTCTTGTCCTGGTCGTATTTCAGCGCGACCGCGAAGTGCGTCGGGTTTCTGATGATAACGTCCGCCTGGGGGACCTCCTGCATCATGCGCATCTGCGCCATCTGCTGCTGTCTCTGCTTGATCTTGCCCTTTATCTGCGGGTCGCCTTCCATCTGCTTGAACTCTTCCTTGACCTCCTGCTTGGACATTTTGAGCTTCTTCTCAAACTGCCACCACTGGAAAAGGAAATCCGCAGCTGCAACGAACACCAGCATTATGCATATCAGCATCACCAGGTCGAATATCGTCAGCGCCGCATATGTCACGCCCTGCATAACGCCTGTGTTCATCAGCGCGATGAACTTCGGCATTCTGTCGCGTATCTCGTTATAGATAACAACGCTGATTATGATGACCTCGATAAGTCCCTTGAGTATACTCACTATGGACTGCATCGAGAACAGCTTTTTTATTCCCGAAAGCGGATTGAGCCGTGAAAACTTCGGCTTCAGCGCTTTCATCGTAAACAGACCCCTCGTCTGCGCCACCGTCGGGATTATTCCGAGGAATATCGCGATAAGGCAGATAGGACCTACGCATATCACAATGACCGTGATAACGTCAACGAAAATCGACATTATCGTATCCGTGCTGACTGTAGTCTGCCCGATATGCTCATAAACTGAGCCGGAGTACGCCAGCAGCGACTTTGCGATAAATCCCAGCAAAAGCCGCATTGAAGCGAAGATACCCAGCACTGAAGCCGCGGTGACTATCTCCTTGCTCTGGAGGACATTACCCTCTTTGCGTTGATCCCGCCGCTTTTTCGGGGTGGCTTTTTCGGTTTTTTCTTCTCCTGCCATAATTCCACCCTTTCAGCCAGGAACACGCTGAATACGGCAAAGCGTAAAAAAAACAGACGCGTGCTCGTTTGAACAGGTGATTTTGTTTTATTCAGCGTTTCTCTAGGTAACTGCCGTCATCTGCTCCAGCAGTCCGTTGAGATTCGTAAAAAGCAGATCCATTATATCCTGCATGAAGCCTGCGGTCATGGAGCAGCTTGCCGCCAGCACCACGAAACCGACCATCATCTTTATCTGAACATTCAGCACGAATACGTGTATCGACGGAACTGCCTTCATCAGAACGCCAATGCAGAATTCCGTCACAAGTTCCGCCGCCATGACCGGCATAGCCAGTTTTAGACCGAGCGTTATCACCGTTTCGAAATACTGCACGATGAGGTACATATAGTTGAAATTAAAATCGCTGAACCCTATCGGTATCGTTTCATAGGACACCGCGAACAGCTTTATATAGGACAGATGTCCGCCCACCAGGAAGAAATACACCATAAACCACCAGCTGTAGTACTGTGTGATAAGGCTGGTAGTACCGAACGTCGGGTCGTAGCTCTTCGACATCGAAAAGCCGATTTGGAAATCCGACACCTCGCCGGCGTATGTAAACATCTGCAACATCAGATTCACGAAAAATCCCAGCGAAAATCCGACCAGAAGTTCCTTGCCTATGTCGAACACAAACGGCAGAAGCCCTGATGGCATGGTGTAGCTCACTCCGCCCGCGGAAGCAATGACAACCGCCAGCATGAGCGAAATCCCCGCCTTGACCATATTAGGCACGCCGTTTCGCGAAAAGATCGGGTTGAACGTGAATATCCCGCTGACCCTCGCCAGCACCATGATCACGATAACGAAGTTGTTCTGAATGATACTCCAGATCTCTGACATAGCGCCGCCTTATGTAATGGGGACTGCGGCGACCTTCTCGAATATGAGATTTACAAAGTCGATGCACTCCGAGGTCATCCAGGGCGCCAGGAAAAACAGAGCCAATCCTACCGCCACTGCTTTTGGGGCAAAGGAGAGCGTCTGCTCATGCACCTGCGTAGCCGCCTGGAGTATGGCTATGACCAGACCAACTATCATTGCGATGAGAAGTATAGGCAGCGCCAGCTTGAATGCAAGCATTATCGCTGCAAGGAAAACCTCCATCATATCGTCCTGCGTCAATTGTCACACCACCCTTCGGAAGCTATAGATTGTAACTTGCGACAACGGAGCCTATCAACAGGTTCCAGCCATCCGCAAGTACGAATACGAGTATCTTGAACGGCATTGAGATCATCGCCGGTGGCAGCATCATCATACCCATTGACATGAGCGTACTGCCGACAACAAGGTCAATGACCAGGAAGGGCAGGAATATCAGGAAGCCCATCTGGAACGCACGTTTAAGCTCGCTTATCATAAACGACGGTACTATGACCGTCAGACTGAGGTCGTTTTCAAGGTATTCCTCGGTTATCTCGTCCGGAATTTCGGTCTTTGACAGGTCGAGGAAGAATTGAAGATCGTCATTGCTGGTCTGCTTCAGCATGAATTTCTTCAGCGGGACGGAAGCCGCGTCGAGCGCCTCCTGCGTAGTAAGCTCCTCGCTGACATAGGGCTGGTAAGCCACCTCGTTTATCTCGGAGAACACCGGAGCCATGATGAAGAACGTCAGAAACAGCGCCATTCCGGTGATCACCATGTTTGGCGGAGTGCTCTGGGTCTGCATCGCCGTCCTGAGGAATCCAAGGACTATGACTATCCTGGTGAAGCAGGTCATCATTATCAGCAGCGACGGAGCCAGCGCGATGAGCGTCAGAAGTATGATGATCTCCAGCGGCTGGGAAGCGTCCACGCCGATAAGCTCCTGTATCACCGAGGAACCTGCGTCCTCGTCAACGTATGTCGGATCGGTGTCCAGGTAATCGCCGGGCTGCTTGTCCGTCTGTATCGGAGCTTCTGCGGTAGTCGCCGCAGCCTCCTGTGTTGCCGCCGAAGCCGCATTCACCTGCTCCGCGTAAGCCGAGAGAGTGCATACAAGCACCGTAAGCAGCACCGTCACCAGAAGCGATACCGCAAATTTCAGCAAAAGCTGCTTATTCTCTTTCGTCAGCTGATACTGTTTTAACACGCCGCCGCCTCCGATCACTTTTTGTTCATCATGTCCTTGAGTACTATTTTGAAGCTTTCTTTGAACGTAGGATTTCCGCCGTTGTCGTCCTTTTTCGCCAGCAGCTGCTCTTCCGTTTCCTCAAGCTCGTGGATCTTTTCAACCCTGCCGTTGGTAACGCCGACCACCATGCACTTCCCGCACACGCTGATAAGCAGCAGCATCTTGTCCGGACCGAGATTTATACGCTCCAGCACCCTCATATTCCTGCTGTCGCTTATAGTAACGCGGCGGTTGAGCTTCTTCATCGCCCAGAAAAGCAGGAAAACCAGCGCCAGAACGCCAAGCAGCGCCATTATCATCTGAAAATATTCCACTGCATGACCTCCTGTTCTTCACGGGGAAATTTGCTAACTAAAACAGCCGCACCATCAAACCGGCGGCTTGAACAGTGCGGCGGAAAAATGCTTCACGAAGCCCAGCCCCGCTGACATGACCGTCCTGCACCTGCGCAGCCGGTTCTGCTATGTATCCGCAGATATCAGCCGAGAACCTTCTTTACAGTCTGTAAGATTCTGTCAGGCTTGAAGGGCTTTACGATGAAGTCGAGCGCGCCCAGCTTGATAGCCTCAACGACCATTGCTTCCTGACCCATTGCAGAGCACATTACGACCTTTGCCATCGGATCCATGCCCTTTATGTCCTTGAGAGCTTCGATACCGGTCTTGTTAGGCATGGTAATATCCATGATAACAAGGTCAGGCTTCTCCGCTGCATATACATCGCATGCGATCTGACCGTCGGCTGCTTCAAGGATATTGGTGTAGCCGTTCTTGGTCAGTGCGTCCTTGATGAGCATTCTCATGAAAGCTGCGTCGTCTACCAGTAAAATCTTCTTATCCATTACAAAAACTCTCCTTGATTTATTGTAGTTTTAAATCATTGTAGTATATTATTGTTTACCCAGGCTATCCATGAAGTTGGACTTCACGATCTCGGTTATTCTTACCGCAAAGTTATCGTCAATGACCACAACATCGCCGCGTGCAATGAGGTTTCCGTTGACAACAACGTCTACCGGCGCACCTGCCTGACGCTCAAGCTCAATGATAGTACCCTGCTGGAATTCCAGGATATCCTTGACCTTGCGCTTCGCGGTGCCTATCTCAACAGAGATCTCCAGCGGAACACCCATCAGCAGCTTTAGGTTGTCCTTCTGGTCTGTGGGAAGTCCAAAGTCCATAGCGTCAAACTGGTGCAGCTGCGCGTTCTGAATATTAACGGGAGGCGCAGGCGGAGGATAAGCTCCGTAAGCCGCATACTGACCGCCGTAACCATAACCGGGATAAGCCTGGGGCTGTCCCTGCGGAGGATACTGATATCCAGAGGCGCTCTGAACAGGTGCCGGAGCAGGCTGCTGTGCCGCAGGAGCGGGTGCAGGTGCTGCCGGAGCAGGAGCCGCTGCCGCAGGTGCCGGAGCAGGTGCGGGGGCAGGCTGAGCAGTCTGCGTGGCTTCCTGTGTTTCTGCTGCGTCGCCATTGAACTTTTCTATCATCTTTCCGGAAAGGGACTTTGCAAGCTCCACGGACATGACGGACATAAACTCACTGTTCATAACGCCGTCAACGGAAAGGTTGAATGTAACCGCAACGATCGTTTCCTCCGGATCCAGTTCAGCAAGCTGGCAGAAGTTCGTCTGCTCTATCAGATAGGGCGTGGGGGTGGAGATATCCACCGAGATGCCCAGCAGATCTGACAGCGCGGTCGCAGAAGCGCCCATCATCTGGTTCATAACCTCAGAAACAGCGCTGATGTTCATCTCATCGAATTCGAAATCCGGGGAAACGACCAGCGGATTTCCCATCAGCTGATTGAGGATCAGCTGAACATCGTCCTGCTTCAGCACCATCATGTTCTGACCGGAGATACCGGAAACATACACGATCTTTACGCATATTGCAGGCTCAAGGCGGTCGTAGTTGAGATCGGCAGCCTTGACCACGTTTACCTGAGGTGTCGTGATCCAGACCTTGGCGTTGAGCAGCTCGGAAACGGCAGTCGCAGCGGCGCCCATGCTTATGTTTAGTATTTCGCCGACAGCGTCTATCTCATATGAGCTGAATTCAACGTTTGCATCCTTTTCGTTAGCCATCAAACATTTTACCTCAATTCTCTATAAAATTATCTATCATTACAGCCTTTTTGTTATTGTAGGTACCCAGCTTTCCGGTGCACCAGCGCTTGTTCCCTATCTTTACATCAACATCGCTGGTTATGCTCTTGCCAAGCGGGATAACATCGTTCACCTGCAATGTCAGCACTTCGTAAAGATCAAGATTTATTTCTCCGAGCACCGCCGTGATATTCAGGTCGGTGCCGCTGATACCGGTCATGATAGTGTCGCGGCGCTCTGCCTCGCGGTTCGCGTCAAGCTTACGTCTTGAAACGTTATAGCGCGAAATGAACTTGCTCATTATCTCGTCAAGGTTTATCGCCGGAATGCACACTGAAATTATCGACTTGGCGCCGTTTATCTCAACCTCCAGCGCCACGATGATGACTGTATCCTCATGGCCTATAGTCTGCACTACGCGGGAGTTGGTCTCTATCCCGATGAGCTTCGGCTCAAGATCGATGTGCGTCGCCCACGGCTCATACAGCAGACCAGCCATGGAATTCATGACGTCGGTCATTATCGTTATCTCTATTTCCGTGAAGTCGCGGTTTACGTCCCTGAACTCGCCGCGGCCGCCAAGCAGACGGTCTATCATCGTGAACGTTATCGTATTGGATATCTGCACGATGACGGTAGTTTCACTGACTTCCTCGTTCTTTATGCCCATATCCACCATGCCCATCAGAACATAATCCGGCAGGGCGTTATTGAATTCACTGTACCGCTGCTCCTCTATATTTACGAGCGAAACGCGGCAGTACAGTCTGAGCAAGCCAGTGAGATATGAGGAAAGAAGTCTCGCGTAGTTCTCAAAGATACCGTCAAGTACCTTGATCTGCTCCTTCGTGAACTTCTTCGGAGCCCGGAAGTCGTACTCCTTGACCTTTTCTTCCTCTTTCTGCGTAACCACCGGAACTGCGCCGGCAGCAACGTTTTTGAGCATTTCATCTATCTGCGCCTGCGTCAGGACATCAGCCATCTGTATCCCCCCTGAAATCTAACTGCTGCACCAAATTTGCAGTGTTATTCTGCTCCGCTGCCGGAACTGTCCGCAGCATCTCCGTCTGACCCGGAGTCGCTTCCGGAATCTGTCGCGGCGTCAACGGCAAACAAATCGTAATCCCCGGAGATCACCGGCCCTACCGACTGGCTGCCGCCCGAAATGTCGGGGTACTTTTCGTCCAGCGAATTTATTATCGACTGCGCATAATCGTTCGGCACCTTGTCAACATCGCTGCTGTTGTTGCCGTCGGGATCGAAATTATCCATATCGATATTATAGTCGAATCTGAGAATATCCTTGATAACCTCAGGATCCGTGAGATCCACATCTGATTTCAGCAGAACCATCTCCACGCGGCGGTTCTGCGCCATGCCCTCGGGAGTATTGTTGTCTGCAATAGGCTCTGCGTAGCCGCTGCCCTTGGTTCTGAACTGCTCCGTGTCAAGCACCTTGCGAAAATCCATGTACTTCACGACGCTGACTGCACGTCCGGAGGACAGATCCCAGTCGTTTACCTCTGAGATAGCCTTTGCCGTGTGGCCGTTTACGGTACATGTCTTGATGGACGTCTTTACCGCCTTGATACCGGGTCCGATACCATCAAGCAGATCCTTTCCCGCCTGGGTGAGCACCGAACTGTTCGGCTCAAAGAACACGTTATTATCAAATCTTATACTAAGGTGGGCTGCACCGTTCTCCAGCGAAACGGACTGCTCCAGGTTGTTATCAGAAACATACTGTGAGATGAAATGATACAGCTGGTCGAAGCTCTGGGGAAGATTTCCCTGACCTCCGTTGCTGTCCGGCTGCTCGCTGATGGTGCCCTCCCCATCGTCCGGTGTGGGGTTCGGAGAATCAACGTACTGGTTGAGATATTTGCCGTGTGACGTGAACGCCTGATATATGTACTGGAACTTCTGATCATCCTGCGACGAAGAAGCGTACAGAAGTACGAAGAACGTCAGCAGCAGCGTTACCATGTCGCCGTATGTGGATAACCAGTCGTTACTGTGGTCTTCCTTTGCCTTTTTCTCGATCTTAGCCACTGATATTCCTCCCCTGCGATATATTGCTCAGATGCGCATATACTTTAAAAATCACATACACTATCCTGCCAATATATTATTGTAGCATAAATCCGCTGAAATTGCAAATACTTTTTGACTTTTTTTTCGCAAAAAATGTAATTTTTCTGTCAAAATATAATATCAGCTGCTTGCCTTGCCAGAACGCTTTTTGGACGACGGCAGCATGAACTCCAGTTTTTCCTGTATGTAGCGCGGGTTAGAACCGTCCGCGATAGCCAGAACGCCCTCTTCGATGATCTGCATGCACAACAGTTCATCGTTATGCGCATTCTGCAGCGCGCTCGCCATAGGGTTGAACAGTACGTTCGCGAACAGCGAGCCGTAGAACGTCGTGATCAGCGCCGTCGCCATACCGCCTGCCAGTCCGTCAGGGTTGGTGCCCATGGTGTTCAGCATGTTAACCAGACCAACAACGGTACCCAGCATACCGAACGCCGGGAATACCGCAACGCCTCTTTCGAAGAACGCGCGTCCGTTATCGTGGCGCTCGCACATGAAGCTGATGGCGTCGTCCAGCATTCCGCGTACCTTTGCGGTGTCGTTTGCGTCAACGATGAGCATGAGCGCGGATTTCATGAACTGATCCTGGCACTGGTTCGCGCTCTCTTCGAGGGCGAGCAGACCGCGGCCTCTTGCGATCTTTGCGTATTCAACGATCTCGTCGATGTACTTCACGGGGTCGTACTTCTTCGGCATGAACACCAGCTTGAGGCGCTTGGGAACTCCTGCCAGATAGCTCAGCGGGTAGGAACCGATAAGGCAGCCTACAGTACCACCGATGGTGATGGCAAGCGACGGAGGGTCGATGAACCAGTCCATCTGACCACCCTGGAAGATACCGAAAATGACCATGCCGAAGGCAATGCCCCAGCCTATTAAAATCGTGATATTCAAAAAGAATCCCTTCCTTTTCACGGGCAAATTCATTTGCCCTCAAATTCATGTTGATGCAGCTTCCTGCCGATTATTATGTCAAAGGCTCCTGAGTCTGCGCATCTGCTTTTCTGCCGAAGCGCCGGCGCCGCCTGTTATATTCGAGAATTTTGTTCTGAAGCTCCTTCATGCTCTCCCGGACAATGTATGAATGTCCGTTGGACAGCACAATAACTGTATCCGGAGTTTCTGTGACGGATTCTATCATCAGCTCGTTGAGCAGGAATTCCTTTCCGTCAAGCTTAGTTAGAAAGATCATATAATACCTCTTGATAACATATCCTCCCCCGCCCCTCGACGGAGGAGGTGTTATTCATTCAATTATCTCTTGAGTGAGAGAAGCTCCTCAAGCATGGTATCGGAAGTTGTGATAACTCTGGAGTTTGCCTGATAGCCTCTCTGGGTGGTGATCATGTCGGTGAACTCCTGTGCGAGGTCAACGTTGGACATCTCCAGTGCACCGGAAACCACCTCGCCGGCTCCGTCCTGACCTGCAACGGCGAGCTTCGGCTGACCGGAAGCCACGCTCTCTGCGAACAGGGTGCCGCCCATTGCGGTAAGACCGTTGGGGTTATCAAATGTAGCGATGTCGATACGTCCGAGGTTCATGTAGCCGTGAACAGCGTGGTATCCGATTATGGTACCGTCCTGCTGAACGGTTACGTTTTCAAGGTCCTTGTAGCTCTGCTCAGCGCCCTTACGGCCGTCTGTCAGGTTGAATGTGGACAGGGACTTGGCAACAGTGGTGTAGAAGCTGTCCTCGCCGTCGCCGAAGGACAGGGACGGATTGGAGCCGAACAGTTCCTTCCTCTGACCAGGGGTCATTGTAGAAGCGCCAACGAAGCTGCCTGTATCGAATGTGAACAGCTTCTTCTCATTTCCACCTGCCGCAGCAGCCACCGCTGCGTTGATATCAGCCAGGAATGCCGCGTCATCTGCATATTCCTTGTTGGTGACGCCGATGGTCAGTGTATTGTCGTCCCACTGTGCGGTAGCGTCATCATAGTTGGAAACATACTTGAACACTACTTTGTAGTTGTTCGCGAATGCGCCGGGCTGACTTGCCGTAGCGCTGATGTTAGTTACAACAGGGTTTGTGTTGACGAGGTCCATTTCGCCCCAGCCGGTGATAGCGGTATCCAGTGTTCCAGCAGGCACCTCAAACTTTGTGATGGAAAGATTGAGTCCTGCGAGAGCGCCGGTGGTATCCGCAGCCTTAGCGGTTTCAACGGCTGCCTTTATCGCCTGTGTGATATCGGACTGTCTTGTACTGTCGGTCACTGTGATAGTCCATTCGTTTGCGCCGGAATCGTATGCGGCAGTAGTACCCGTGCCCTTGTTAAGCTTTATCTTCGCCTTGTTGTAAGCATTGGAGTCAGTCGCGTTATTGGTGGCGAATGCGATGGTGGCGTATGTCTTGGTCGCAGCGCCGCCCGCAGTCACGTCCGCACGCTTCTGAACGCTCGCCTGGTCGAGGGTGTGAGTCCAGCTGTCCACCTTTGCCTTAGCCACCTGTGATGTGGTAGAAGCCGGCAGGTTTTCAAAGTCGAACTTGATGGAAACATCGTCCGGGAGAGTGATACCGCCTGCCTGGAGGCACTTTGCGATCTCGTCCTCAAACGCCTGCGCGGAGTCGAACTGCTGCTCCTTGTCGAAGTAGAGATTCAGCACGCCGGAAGAATATGTAGCGAACGGATATTCTGCCTGGTTGAATGTAACTGACATGTCAGTGTTGTCCGACGGGTCAGAAACGGAAACTGTTACGTTGCAGCCGTTGATGGTCTTGGTCGCGCTGGAGCACTTTGCGTCTGTTGCGGGGATCGTTATCTTGATGGGCTGGCTGCCTGCGGTCTGTCCGTCGAAATCGCCGGAAACGCCGAGCACCTTGTAGCCGGAAGCGTTTACAAGGTTGCCCTCCTCATCGACATTGAAGATTCCTGCACTGGTATAGAGGATATTTCCTGCCGCGTCCATTACCTGGAAGAAGCCCTCGCCGTCGATAGCCATATCGTAGATGCTGTCGGAGAAAGTGAAGCCGGACTGGGTCATATTCGGCGTTGTGGAATTGAGTTTAACGCCGTATCCTACCTGTACCGGGTTTACTCCGCCCTTGGTAGTAGAAGCACCGGACGGGCTCTTCTTAGTCTGATAATATACGTCCGCAAAGGTAACAACATTTGTCTTGTAGCCAGTGGTGTTTACGTTGGCGATGTTGTTGCCGATCACGTCCATCTTCTGCTGATGGGTTTTCATACCGGATACACCGGTGTAAAGAGATTTAACCATCTGATTGACCTCCAGAATTTAAATTTTAACTCTGCCGCCGCTCCGTCTCAGTCACAGCCGGAGCATGAATTCCATTCAGGTCCGTTCATACAATAACGGTAGAGTCGATGTTCGTGAACACGTTGCCCTGTAATTCGTTATCCGAAAGGGTGGTGATCACCTTGTTGTTCTTTACGCTCACAACGAAAGCGTTTCTTCCCACAAGAACCAGCGTTTCACTGCTGCCCTTGCCTGCCGCCAGCTCCACGCCGCGATTCAGTCGGTCGAGAGTGTCGTTTTCGGAAAGGTCTATGCTGCGTTCTTCCACACGCTGCATCGCATGCTTGGAAAATTCCACACCGCGCTTTTCTGCGAGCTTATCCTGCAGCGCCTGTGCGAATGACCCGGAGCCACTCTGTACCGTGTCCTTTGCAGTACTCTCCCCGGTTCTTACTGCCGTATTCCCTGTGGTAACGCTGATTTGATTGCGGAGCGTCAAATACTCGCTTATCAGCATTTCAAGCCTCCATGCTCTTTACACAAAGTCCTCAAGATCCTTGATGTCTTCACTGACTGTAACATCCGGTGTTATCCCGCCAGTGACCTCTTCAACGTCGTCGATATCGCTGTATGCCGCCGCATAGCTTGCTGCCGCTGCGGTTTCAACAGTTCTTTCGCTTTCGTCTAACAGCTGAGTTTCAGTTGATTCCTCGGTATTGTCGGTGCTGTCCGATTTATCCGTTGTACTGTCTGCCTTGTCAGTGCCCTCGGTTTTATCCGTGGTGTCGGAAGAATCGCCGCTGCCATTATCGACCGTGGGATATGCTACCTCAACGATATCGTCAAGCAGATAGCCCTTGTCGTTGATGATGACTCTTACCTGACCGTCCTTGACCTGGATAGATGTAATTATTCCGGAATCAAGGAGCGAACCGCCCTCAACACTGGGACTTACTGTCGCTGCCATGCCTATCATCATAGAAGCCCTGGCGATAAGCTCACCGAGCGAGCTGCCGGAAGTCGTGCCCGTGCTGCTGTCAGTCTTGGTGTCAGCTATTGCCGTGACCTTCGAGATATCGAAGCTTACGCCGTCTATCTTGATGGTGTAGCTGTCGCCGGATTTCATGACGGATTCTACCACGCCGGTCTTGGTGACCTGCTTGCTGCCGTCCATCTTGGAAGCCGTTACCGTCTTTCCGACCAGGCTGGAAGCGTAATTGGACATGGAATACGTTGCGGAATCCTTGGAATACTGAAGCGAGGTGAACTGCGCCATCTGCGTTACGAATTCCGTATTGGAGGTAGGCTCCATAGGATCCTGGTTCGTCATTTCTGCAACCAGAAGGCTCAGGAATGTGTCTGACGAAACCATCTCAGACGTAGCGTCCTTGAACTTGCTCTTGTACTTTTCGTAATTCGCCTGTATCTGCTCTGACGAGGACAGTACTCTTGATGTGTCTGCCATTTTCTCTCCTTTCTTCGCTTACATCGAAGCGATTATTTCCGCGAAGCTCTTGTCATCGGAGCTGTCCTCCTGCTTGCCGCTTTCGCGTTCCTGGTATGGATTCTTGCTGCTGTTCTGGTAATCCTCGGCATGCATGTCCTGTCGGCTCTCACTGACTGTCTGCCAGTTCTCAAGCTGAACGCCGTTCTGCTTCAGGCTTTCCTGAATGTGCGCGCCGTTCTCCTCGATTATGCGAAGCGTCTTGGAATTCTCCGCCGCGACAGATACTGAAACTGCGCCATCCGCTGTCTTTACCATTCTGACCGTTATCCTGCCCAGATCCTGCGGTTCAAGCGTTACAGTGTACTCCGTTTCGCCCTCCTTGAGATCAGACGCACGTTCGATCAGTCTGTCAGCGACCTGCTTTACGACCTCCGCCGGTCTTACCTGCATCTCCCCGCCGTCCGCCCGTGTGAATACCACTGGCGCTTCCGCCTGGGTCGTCTGCGGCTGGACCTGCACTGTATCAGTCTTGGTGTTATCCGCCGTGCCCTTGATCATCTCAAGCTCATCGGACTTGGAAACCACCCTGCTGCGCTGCGAATGCTCCGTGAATACCGGAGCTTCCTGCTGCGGTTCTGCGCTTTCAGTCTGCTGGGGCTTAGGCTCGGCTGCTCTCACTGTAAACTCAGTGATGTCGCTGCGCTGCGGCTCCTCAGACGTCGGCTGCTGGACTGACTGGGGCTGTGCCGGAAGCTCTGCGCCGCCGCTGTCCTGCTGCGGTGCGCTCTCGCTTTCAGGCTTTACTGCCTGTACCTGCTGCTGTACTGCTTCGGTCTGTACGGGTGCGGTCTGCTTGATGTTCTCTGTGGGTTTCTGGACTCTCGGCTGCTCGGACTGTACCAGCTGCGCTTCCTCCTGGACTACCTGCGGAAATACCTCGGCGACTTCCTCCGTCTGTACCTCTGCGGGCTGTTCCGTCCGGACTGCCTGGACTGGCTGCTCCTGAGTTGCCTCGGATGCCTGTACCGCTACAACTGGCTGCGCAAGCTCTGAAAGCTCTGCGCTCTTGTCGCTCACGTTATCCGCCTGGACTGTCTGCTGCACCGTGAAAAGCGCTGCGAGTTCGGACATGGCTTCCTGCACCGTTTCCTTTGTAGGCTCTCCGTCCTCTTTTTCGGGGACTTTGATAAGCTGCGTAAGCTCCGTGAAAAGCTCCTGCGTGAGCAGTTCCTCCGGGATATCCTCAAGCGTAACCTCGCCGTCTGCGACAGCCTTTGCAAGCTCATGAATATCCACCTTGCCGTCATTGCCTGTGAATTTCTCAACGGTCTTAACGACGTCTTTCGAAGCGTCATTCTTTCCGCTGATACCGCTCAGCACCTGTGAGAACCTGTCAGACTGGTCTGCCTGCTCCGCTTCTTCGACCCTTTGCGGTAATACCGCGTCGGATATCATGAAATCGCTGCGGGTGTACCCCGAACCTCCTGTGCTGAATGCTACTGCCATTTACTCACCTCCTTATTATATAGTATCTATATCAGGGATCTCTCCCGGATATGCAAAATCATGCACCCTGGCTCTGTACCTTTCTTATCGACTGCCCGGAAACAAACTCCTCAATGAACTGCTCGTTTTCCTTTGTGGCAGCCGCCTTGTACTCTTCAAGCTGCTTTTCCTCAAGCTTTTCGAGGGTGCGGACGTCCTTGGTGGCTTCCACCACGACGCCCAGCTGCCTGTTAATCTCTTCCTGCTTACGCGCGGCACTGAAATCACGCGCGTGTATCTCCTGCTGGAGCGACACGATATAGCGCTTGCGCACTGAAATCTCGAACGCCTGCGCTCCCTGCCGGCAGATGATTTCCAGATCCTCGCTGCTCTGCTCCACCTGACGGATAAGCTCCTCTTTTTCCTGGTAGATTCGCTGCAGGTCGGCCTGCAAAGCGCTCAACGTGTTCTTCTGGCGGTCAAGCTCCTGTTGACGGAAGTCCATAAGCTTCTGCAAAGTGAACTGAAACTTCTTCAATGCCTGTCACCTCATGCTTCATCTCCGACAGCCGCGATAAGCAGCTGCACTGTTTCCTCCAGGGTGTAGCTTTCCTCTACCCTCTGCATCAAGAACTCGTTTATCTTGTCTATCTTCCGGATAGCCTCGTCAAGCGCCGGATTCGTGCCGTGCTTGTAGGCCCCTATGGATATCAGGTCTGCGTTGTTGTTGTACAGCGACAGCAGGTTTCTCAGCTTGCCCGCTGCCTGCTTGTGCTCGGAAGTGTCTATCTCCGACATCAGTCGGCTGACGCTCGGAAGAATGTCTATCGCCGGATAGTGGTTCTGCGCCGCTATCTTACGCGAAAGAATGATATGTCCGTCAATGATACCGCGGACTGTATCGGCAATCGGCTCGTTGGTGTCATCGCCCTCAACGAGCACGGTATAAATACCGGTGATGGAACCTTCCGGGAAGTTTCCCGCGCGCTCCAGCAGCTTCGGCATGTTGCTGTAAATGGACGGCGTGTATCCTCTCGCGATAGGCGGTTCTCCGGTGGAGAGTCCGACCTCACGGAGTGCCATCGCGTAACGCGTCAGACTGTCCATCATCAGCAGGACGTCCTTGCCCTGCCGCATGAAATACTCCGCGATAGCCGTTGCGGTGAGCGGACACTTACTTCTCATCATCGCGGGCTGATCTGACGTAGCCACCACCAGTACGGAACGCGCCATACCCTCCGGACCGAGGTCGCGCTCAATGAACTCGCGTACCTCTCTGCCTCGCTCACCGACCAGTGCAATGACGTTTATATCCGCCTTGACCTTACGGGCGATCATACCCATCAGCGTGGACTTTCCGACGCCGGAGCCTGCAAAAATGCCCATTCTCTGTCCCTTGCCCATCGTGAGCAGTCCGTCGATGGCCTTTACACCAAGCTCGATCTGCTCCTTGATAGGAGGTCTGTTGAACGGATTTGACGGCGCTCCGGTTATCGAGATGCTGTCGGTGCAGCCGGGGTCCTTACCGCCGTCCAGCGGAAGCCCCGTAGCGTCAACAATGCGTCCGATAAGTCCCGGTCCCGCCTTGACATTAAGCTTGTCTCCGGTGGAATCCACGACGCTTCCGGGGCCTATGCCCTCAATCTCAGTGTAGGGCATCAGCAGAATATTGCTCTTGTTGAAGCCCACGACCTCCGCCCGGATATAACTCTGCATATCCTTTGAATAAATGCGGCAGACATCGCCTATATTGCAGACAGGTCCGCTCGCTTCGATCGTCATGCCGACGATCTTCTCTATCTTTCCCATGTATCGGAAGGTGTCATATTCTTTTATATCATCGCAAAAGCCTTTGAGATCAAGTGCCATGAGCTTCCTCCGCTGTCGGGACTATTCTTCGTCGTCCGGCTCTTCCTCCGGTTCGGGGTTCTTTTTCTTTCTTGCGGGAGCCTTGAACTTCCCGCTGCCCAGCTCCTGTATCATACGAAGCTGGGTCTGTATTCCTGCGTCAACTATCTCGCTGCCATTATCGACTATCACCGTTCCTGGCTCCGCCTCCGGCAGAAGCTCCACATCAACGTACTGGATACCGCCACAAAGTTCCTTGAGATACTCGTAATCTGCGGTAAGCTCTTCGTTGGCGCCGTTTTCGTTGAGCGTTATCTCACGAAGCACCAAACCGTCCGTGACAATAACGCCGTTTTCGTCTGTTCCGATACT
>CAKSHT010000004.1 GCA_934457235.1 uncultured Oscillospiraceae bacterium | reverse complement strand
CTCTTGCCACGGCAATGCTCAACGTTATGATGGATGTCGGCGATAAGGTAAACCAGGAGCTTAAAACCTACGGCGCAAACATCACCGTAGTTCCGAAAACCGCTTCTGTCGTTGACGACCTGTATGAAGTCGAGGACGGCACCAGCGTTTCCAGCGGAGCGTATCTGCAGGAGGACGAGCTCGGCAACATCAAGACGATATTCTGGGCGTTTAACATCGTGGATTTTGCCCCGTTCATCGACACTGCCGCTTCCCTTTCAGACGGCAATAATGTAACTGTAGTCGGAACATGGTTCAATCATCATCTTGACCTGCCGACCGGCGAAGCGCTGAATACCGGCATTCACAGCCTGAGGACCTGGTGGGACGTCACCGAAGGCGAGTGGCTTGACGAGCAGACATTCACCTCCGGGGTCCAGGGCGCTATGGTCGGCGAGACCCTGGCGAAGCAGGAGAATATCCATGCCGGAGATACCATAACGCTGACCACCGAACGCGGAAGCGAAAGCTTCACGGTAGCCGGAATATTCAGCTCCGGCGACAGCGCGGACGACCAGATATACGCCCCGATGGACGCAGTGCAGACGCTCTCAGATACCGACGGAAAGCTCACCAGCATTGAGGTCAGCGCACTGACTACCCCGGATAACGAGCTTGCCGAAAAGGCTGCAAAAGACCCCAGCTCCCTTACCATTTCCCAGTACGAGCTGTGGTACTGCACTGCGTATGTAAGCTCCATCTGCTATCAGATACAGGAAGTGATCACGGACTCGGTTGCCTCCCCGGTGCGCCAGGTCGCAGACTCCGAGGGCGCCATACTTGAAAAAACGCAGCTTCTTATGGTGCTCATCACCATACTCAGCCTGGTAGGCTCTGCACTTGGTATCACTAACCTGGTAACTGCAAGCGTTATGGAGCGCAGCAACGAAATAGGGCTGATGAAGGCGATAGGCGCGAAGAACAGTTCCATATCGGCGCTGGTGCTGACGGAGATAATACTGACCGGTATCGTCGGCGCCGCGATAGGATATTTCGCGGGCTTCGGATTTGCACAGATAATCGGTCAGACGGTATTCGGCTCCTCCATCGAAATGAAACCGTTCGTTATTCCGATAGTTGCGGTGCTCGTTATCGCCGTAACTCTTATAGGAAGCGTTCCTGCGATAAGAATGCTTCTCAGGCTCCGTCCGGCGGAAGTCCTGCACGGACGTTAAGCAATGGACAGCGAGGTGAATTGATATGACAAAACAGAAAATGTTCCTGCGAATGATAACGGCATCGCTCATCAGACGCCGCTCCAGAATGCTGGTGGCGCTCCTCGCGATAGCCGTCGGCGGAACGATACTTTCCGGACTGGTCACGATATATTATGACGTTCCGCGGCAGATGGGCGCGCAGTTCAGAAACTACGGCGCGAACATGATATTCGTCGCCGCCGACACAGAAACCGCCCTCACAATGGACGCCGCCGAAGAAGCCGCCTCCGTGATAGACAGCGGAGACCTTCTCGGAATGACGCCCTACCGCTACGAAACAGTACGTATCCATGAGCAGCCGATAGTTGTCGCAGGTACGGACATCGAAAGCACTAAAATAACCAGCCCCTATTGGCACATCGACGGAAGCTACCCCGCTTCCTCCGGCGAAGTTATCCTGGGCAGCGATGTTGCGGAGCTTCTCGGACTCGGCGTAGGCGACAGCTTCAACGCAACATACTCCACCGGCGACGACAGCGACTCTGACGAACCGAACCTCGGCGTTGACATGAAAGTTTCGGGTATCCTTGAGACCGGCGGTTCCGAAGAGAACTACCTCTACATGTCCATGGACGACCTCAATGAACTTGCCGGCAAAAAGGACAGCCTGCAGGTCGTTGAACTGAGTATCTCCGCAATGCAGGAGGAGCTGAGAAGCTACGTCGAACAGATCTCCGAAAACTCCGACGCCGTTGCAGCGCGCCTTGTAAAGCGCGTTACACAGTCCGAGAGCACGGTACTTACAAAGCTCCAGGCGCTTGTATTCCTGGTAACTGCGGTAGTCCTGGTGCTCACGATGATATGTGTTGCGACCACCATGACCGCAGTAGTGACCGAGCGCCGCAGGGAGATCGGTCTGCGCAAGGCGCTGGGCGCTTCTGACAAGAGCATCATCGGAGAATTCATGGGCGAAGGCCTTCTGCTGGGCGGCATCGGCGGTCTGATAGGCTCCGTGCTTGGATTTGTGTTCGCACAGCTTGTGAGCGTGAATGTATTCAGCAGCTCCATCACATTCCAGCCGCTGCTTATCCCGATAACTATGGTAGTTTCCGTTCTTGTCACCGGACTTGCATGCCTGCTGCCGGTAAGAAGCACGATGGCGATTGACCCGGCTCTTGTACTCAAGGGTGAATGACAACAAAGGAGAGAACGTTATGAGCTTATTGGAGCTTAGAAATATTTCGAAAATTTACGGCAGCCTCAGGGCGCTGGACAATGTAAGTCTGGAAGTAGACAACGGCGAGTGGCTCGCCATCATGGGACCGTCCGGTTCCGGAAAAAGTACGCTGATGAACATTATTGGCTGCATGGATAAGCCCTCTCTGGGCGAAGTTATCCTCGACGGAAAGGACATCGCAAAGGAGAGCGACAAGGGTCTTACCGCGATACGCCGCGACAAGATAGGTCTGATATTCCAGCAGTTTCATCTGGTAAATTACCTTACCGCCGTTGAAAATGTCATGGTCGCGCAGTATTACCACTCAATTCCCGATGAAAAGGAAGCGCTTGAAGCCCTCGACCGCGTGGGGCTTGCCGACAGGGCAAAGCACCTGCCCAGCCAGCTTTCCGGCGGCGAGCAGCAGAGAGTGTGCATCGCAAGGGCGCTCATCAATCACCCGGAGCTTATCCTCGCGGACGAACCTACCGGAAATCTTGATGAAGCCAACGAGAACATCGTGCTTGATATATTCCGCCAGCTTCACAACGAGGGTTCAACGCTCATCGTAGTAACCCACGACCCGGAGGTCGGTGAAGTAGCGCAGAGAATGGTAACGCTGGAATACGGCAGGATCAAGAGCGAAGTCGTAAACCAGAATTTCGGCAAGTGAGGTGCTCCATTATGAAAAAGAAGATCATAGCCATGCTGTGCGGCACTGCGGCAATGTCCGCAATGCTGACCGGCTGCGGCGCCGCGAATTACGCTGACGGCACGTACGAGGGAAAGAGCCAGGTATACGAGGGCGACGAAGAGGGCAACGGCGACGGATACGGAGTCGTTACCATCACGATAAAGGACAACACGATCACCGCCTGCGAATATAAGACCTACCAGACGGACGGCACTCTCAAGGACGACGATTACGGCAAGCAGAACGGCGAGATCGCCAACAAGGATTATTACGCAAAGGCTCAGAAAGCCGTAAAGGCGTGCTCCGTGTACGCTGAAGATCTCGTCGGCAAGGAGCTTGGCGACGTTGACGCCATCACCGGCGCGACTATATCCTACAACGAATTCAAGGAAGCCGCAGCGAACGCGCTTGACCAGGCAAAACAGTAATATAAAGGGGGAAGTGCCATGAAGATATTGAAGCATATTCTAGTGGTGCTTGCCGCCCTTTTTCTGACTCTGGGAGTACCAACGCTGTGTTATGTGGACGTCCCGGCGCTGCTCTCCGGAAACGCGGACGCAGTAACGCACGCATCCACGTATCTCCCGGATACGCCGTCCGGAGAGTTCATCGTACTGGTGAACGAAAAAAACCAGGCGGGGTACATCGACCAGTGGCGCGAGTTCTTCACGGAGGGCGACGCTGGGGTCATCATGAGCGACATAAGTTGCATGGTTATCGAGGGCGATGTGAACGCGCAGCAGCTTGCAGAGCGCTTCCAGGCAAGGCTCCCGGAAAACCAGATGACTATAAGCACGGAAAACGGACTGCTGGTGGCTTCCCGGGCGGAAAGCGGAGTTTTCGACGCGATAGTGGTATCCGGCGAGATGGCGCAGTCCTATAAAATGCAGGATATCTTCACGAAAGACAACGTTGTCTGTATCAATGTAAAGGGAGCGTGACATGCGAAAATTCAACACTATCCTCACCGCCGCGATAATGGTGCTTTTCCTTATACATGCGGTACTTGGGAGCTTCCAGATGCTCGGTGTCGGGAACACCGTAATGAAAACCCTGTCCTGGATATCCGCGGGACTTGCGGGAGTGCATATGCTCATCGGCGCAAAGCTTACCATTGATACTTTGCGGGCGCAGAAGAAAGCGGGCACCGCATATTTCCGGGAAAACCTGCTGTTCTGGGCGCGCCGCGTCAGCGGATTTGCGGTGATGGTACTTCTGTTCTTCCATTTTACGGCGTTCGGATACTACGTTGATGAAGCCTACCGGCTGCGCTGGTTCGACACCGGAAAGCTGGTCACACAGATATTTCTTGTCATTACGCTGGCGGTACATATAATCTCGAACATACGCCCGATGATGATAGCCCTTGGGATAAAGTCGCTGAAGGAATGGATAGGCGATATCCTTTTCGTGATATCCGTCCTGCTGCTGTTCGCGGCGGTCGGATTCATCGTATATTATATGCGCTGGAATGCGGTGTGAGGTGCCTATGGAAAGAGTAAACATAATCGGCGCCGGACTTGCCGGGCTTTCAGCCGCGATAACCCTCGCGAAGTCCGGGGTACGCTGTTCGCTGATATCGTCGCAGGCTTCGGAGCGTGCACAGTCCGTAATGGCGGAAGGCGGGATTAACGCGGCACTGGACGTCATGGGCGAACATGACACCACTGCGGAGCATTTCGCCGACACCATGAAAGGCGGCGTATTCCTTGCCGACCCGAACGCTGTAAACGGGCTTACCTCCGACGCTCCGGAGATAGTGAACTGGCTGCACAGCCTGGGCGTCCCGTTCCAGTATGAAAACGGACATATCATACAGCGCAGCTTCGGAGGACAGAAAAAGAAACGCACCGCCTACGCAAAAAGCAGCACCGGAAAGGTAATAATGACCGCGCTCATAGACGAAGCGCGT
Organism: uncultured Oscillospiraceae bacterium; assembly: GCA_934457235.1. Lineage (GTDB taxonomy): Bacteria > Bacillota > Clostridia > Oscillospirales > Ruminococcaceae > CAG-115. The sequence goes on along the minus strand of CAKSHT010000004.1, from coordinate 34,656 downwards.
AAATACGAAGCCGCCGGACTTATCGAAAGGTACTCCCACCACACCGCCGCCGATATAATGATATCCGGCGGAGAATGCACGGGCGCCGTTGTCCGTGATATTTTCAGCGGAAAAACCAGTGTGTTCCCCGGAAAGGTCATTCTCGCAAACGGCGGGCTTAACGGATTTTTCCCAGGTCAGACCACCGGGACCACCCAGAACACCGGCGACCTCGCTGCGGTGCTGTTTTCCCGCGGAGTGGAATTTGCAAACCTGGAGTTCATTCAGTATCACCCAACGACCGCGCAGATACAGGGCAAGCGAATGCTGATAAGCGAAGCCGCCCGCGGCGAGGGCGGACGGCTGTTCATCCAGCGCGGCGGGAACCGCTGGTACTTCATGGAGGAGCTTTACCCGGAGCTGGGGAATCTTATGCCCAGGGACGTTGTTTCCAGGGAAATGTACAGAGTGCTCCACGACCCTCAGTACGGCGGTCAGACATACCTTGACATGACGGCGCTCCCACAGGACGCCTGGAAGCACAAGCTCTCCGACCTGCGATCCGAAATAATCGACTACCTGTCAGTTGACCCGGTTAAGGAGCCAGTGGCGGTCAGTCCCGGAATTCACTTCTTCATGGGCGGAATTTGTGTGAACGAGCGCCATGAAACGAGTATTCCAGGTCTGTATGCCGCCGGAGAATGCGCCTGTCAGTACCACGGTGCTAACCGCCTCGGCGGAAACTCCATGCTCGGCGCACTGTACGGCGGAAAAACAGCGGCACACAGCGCCGCCGTATCACCCGAAATTCCCGCAGGAGCCGCACATGATATTCCGGAGCCTCTGGAAACACAGAGCTCCCCCGCAGCCGCTTCAAGGCTGTGCAGTATACTGCTTTCCGGGCTTGGGATAATCCGCGACGAGCAGCATATCAACGCGGCTCTGGAGGAGCTTGACGGCTGCGTATTTTCCGGCGGCCTGTCGCAGCTGGAACGCCGCCGCTTTCAGTTCGGGCGCGCAATGCTTATGTCCGCGCTGGAGCGCCGCGAAAGCCGCGGAGCGCATACCCGCAGCGACTTTCCGGAGCGCAGCGACGCGGATTTTCTGAGAACCACGATAGCACGCGTCGTAAACGGCAGGATTTCCATTGAAATGCGGAGCATTCCACAGAGGAGGGCGGAAAATGAAGTACACGCTTGAAATACACCGCTGCTCCCGTGAAGAAAAACACCGTTACATCCAGATATTCTCATATACAACGGAAAACGACTCTGAAACGATAGCGACAGTGCTCACAAATCTGAACGCACAGCCGCTGGTGGATATCTCCGGCAACTCCGCCGCTCCTATAGTCTGGCAGTGCAGCTGCCTGCAAAAAAAGTGCGGCGCCTGCGCAATGGTAATCAACGGGAAGCCCGGACTTGCATGCGCCCGGAAGCTTTCGGAATGCGGAAGCACAGTGCGTCTGGAGCCGCTCAGAAAATTTCCGGTGGTGGAGGATCTGATGGCAGACCGCAGCATAATGCAGGAAAATCTGCGCATGATGAAGCTCTGGTTTGAGAGCAGCGCCGTACATACCGAAAAGAACACGGATATCGGCTACGAAGCTTCGCGGTGCCTGCAATGCGGCTGCTGCCTGGAGGTATGCCCGAACTTTGCGTCCGGCGGCGAATTCGCAGGAATGGCGGCGGCGGTGCCGATGACGCGGCTTCTCTCGGAGCTTACCGGAGAACAGAAAAAGGAAGCTTCAAAACTATATGACCGGCATGTATTCGAGGGCTGCGGGAAATCCCTCGCCTGTCGGAGCATATGCCCCGCAAAGATAGATACAGACAGAATGCTGGTAAATTCCAACGCCATCGCGGTATGGAAGAAATTATTCGGCAGATGAAAAGGAGACAACTATGAAAAAATTCAGGATAGGCGCAACGGACATCGCACTGCTGGTTATCGGCATTCTGTTCTTCGTCGGAACGCTGCTCTGGTTCGGTCCCTGCGACCACGTAAAGGACGACGGAAGCTTCATGAACTGCCACTGGGCAGGCGTTATCCTCACGGGACTTGCGGCGGTTGTTTCCGTTATCTCCCTGGCACACTTCTTCATACCCGATGAACGGATGAAAGCCGGACTTTCAGCAGCGCTTATCCCGGTAGGCATTTTCATATGCATAGTCCCCGGAAACCTTATCAGCCTGTGCATGATGAGCGAAATGCGCTGCCGCGCCGTAATGACGCCGGCCGCCATCGTCTGCGCGATACTCGTTATAATAGCTTCCGCGGCTGATATAACCGTACAGCTCAGGAGGAGATCCAAGTGAAATTTGCCAGGTACCTTTCTGTAAAAAATCTCAGAAGAAAACACGCCAGGACAGCCGCGCTCGTAATACTCACGGCGTTCCTCGCGTTCTCAATATTCGGCGGCTCCGTTATCGTTGCCAGCCTCCAGAACGGACTTGAAAGCTACAAATCCCGACTGGGCGCGGATATAGTGGCAGTGCCGAATGAAGCGCGCTCCAAGGGCACTCTGGACGATATTCTGTTACAGGGCATACCGGGATACTTCTACATGGACAGCTCCAAGCTTGACAAGATACGCACCATAGAGGGCGTGGAAATCGCGTCGCCGCAGTTCTACCTCGCGACGTCAAGCACCGGCTGCTGCTCCACCTCAGTTCAGATAATCGGCTTCGACCCGGAAACCGACTTCTCAATCCAGCCATGGATACGCGAGAATTACTCCGGAAGCATAGGGGACATGGATCTCATCGTCGGCAGCAATATCTCGATTCCCGCTGGCCGCAGGCTAACGTTCTACAACACGGAATGCCGCGTCGTGGCTCAGCTCGACCAGACCGGAACGGGACTTGACAGCGCCATCTACGCCAACATGAACACGATAAAGCAGATGATGGAAAGCTCCCAGGCGCTCGGCTTCAACTACTTCAGCGACATTGACGCAGACCGCGCGATATCCTCGGTCATGATAAAGGTAAAGGATGGCTACAGCGTGGAGGACGTCACCGGAGATATCAATATCCATGTGCGCCGCGTAGAGGCTACCCAGGCAAAGACTATGGTATCCAGCATATCCGGCGGACTTTCCAGCGTTTCCACGATGATCGGAGGTTTGATGGCAGTTGTGTGGATACTGGCTTTCGTGATACTGATGATAGCGTTCACGATGATCGCCAACGAGCGCACGAAAGAATTCGCGATACTCCGCGTTATCGGCGCTTCGCAGGGCATGCTTTCCGGACTTATCCGCACGGAATCAGTAATCATAAGCGTCAGCGGCGCCGTTATCGGTACCGCGCTGGCGTGCCTGGTGGTATTCCCGTTCAGCAGTCTCATCCGCTCGCAGCTGGAGCTGCCGTACCTGCTGCCGGACGCGCTTCTGATATGCCTTATCGCAGTCGGCTCGATAGCCGCGTCGGTACTCGCGGGACTTCTGACGTCTGTGATAACCGGACGCAGGATAAGCAAAAGCGAAACAGGACTTGTCCTGCGCGAAGGCTCATAAGGAGGTCACATGAAAATATCAGCAGAAAAGATCACCCGTCAGTACTTCCGGAAATCCCGCGGAAGCAACGTATTCCAGGCGCTGAAGGAAACAGACCTTAACCTTAAGCCTGGTAAGCTTGTTGAGATAACCGGGCGCTCCGGCAGCGGAAAAAGCACCATGCTGAACATACTTGCGGGACTCCTCGCGCCGACTTCCGGGAAAGTACTTTACGACGGAACGGATATATACGCGATGGAGGACGCGGAGCGTTCACGTTTCCGTAACCAGAACATCGGGATAATCCCCCAGGGACAGACGGGACTTCACAGCCTGACCGTACTTGAAAACGTGCTCCTCCCCTGCACGATGTACGGCGATGAAATCCCGGAGGAAAAGGCAGTCGCCCTCCTGGAGCGCGTAGGGATAGCCGAGCTTCGCGACACGTATCCCAACGAACTTTCCGGCGGTGAGATGCGCAGACTTTCCATCGCCCGTGCCATGCTCCGGAATCCCGGTATAATCCTGGCGGACGAGCCGACCGGCGACCTGGACGACGAGAACACGCATGCAGTCCTAAAGCTCCTGCGGGAAGCGGCGGACAACGGCGCGGCAGTACTGCTTGTAACCCACGAAACTGAGGCCGCAGCCTACGCCGACAGGGTGTACGTCATGGACGGCGGCGTACTGAGGGAATCCGAAAAATAATACGCAAAAAAGCTCCACGCATTATGTAACGCGTGGAGCTTAGAGTTTGTTGAAAAAGTACCTACCCCAGGCTGCCGAGAAAGGTGCAGATGCTAGGAAGCGGCATTTCGGCTAGGCTTTGCGGATGTTGCCTTTTGTTGCCCGACATCGTGTCGGGCTTTTGTGGCAACACCACAAACATCGTGTTTGTGCCTGCCGAAATGTTGCTAGTTTTGCGAAACACATTACCTCACCTTTTTATAACTATGGTTATCTTTTTCGCAAAACTAACGACGCAGATGTGCCTTTATCGACAGCCTTTTATATCATGCCTTGAATTTCTCTGTCATGCCACGCAGCCTGGAAGCCTGGGTATCCAGCTCGGAAGCCGCTGCCGCGCTCTCTTCGGCGTTTGCAGCGGAGGACGTAACGAACTTGGTTATCTCCTCGGTTTTCCGGCTTATATCCGACATGTAGCTGCTCTGCTTTTCGGAGGAAATCGCGATATCTGAAATTATGCCGTTGACCTTTTCGGTCTGCTCCAGTACGCTGTGCAGTGTCGTCGCAGTGTCGTCCGCGAGCTGTCTGCCGTTCTCCACCGCCCTGGCGCTTTCGTTGATGAGCGCAGTCGTTCTTCCGGACGCCTCCGCACTCTTTCCGGCAAGGTTGCGTACCTCCTCGGCAACTACCGCAAATCCCTTTCCTGCCGCGCCTGCGCGGGCTGCCTCAATGGAAGCGTTCAGCGCCAGTATATTGGTCTGGAAAGCGATATCCTCGATGGTCTGGTTTATCTCCTGTATCTTTTCCGATGTGCTGCGTATCTCGTTCATCGCGGTCAGCAGCTCTTCCATCTGGGAGTTTCCGCGTCCGGCAAGCTGCGACGCACTGTCGGAAAGCGCCCGTGCTTCGTCCGTCAGCTTAACGTTTCCAGCAATTATATCCTCGGCAGAAGCCACGCTTCCGGAAATCTCGTCCACAAGCGCCGTCTGACGTGAAGCGCTCTCCGCAAGGCTGGCGGCTCCCTGGGACACATTCTCAGCCCCGGAGAACACCGCGCCGGAAGCTTCGCTTATAGCTCCGAAAACTCCGCCAAGTTTGCTGATTATCCCGTTAAGAGATGTCTTTATCGCTGAGAAATCGCCGGCATAATCCACCGTGACCTCGCTGCTGAAATCGCCCCGGGCCATCACCTCAAAATGTCCGGAGATATCGCTGACATAACCGCGCAGTGTGGCGTTCGTCTGCTCTATTATGCGGCACACGGAGCCTATTTCGTCGTTCGCGGAATAGTCGAAGGTGACTGAAAGATCTCCCTTTGTCATGCGCTCCGCCGCCGAAGAAACAACCGCCAGCGGACGGAAGCACTTCTTTACAACGAGCGCGCATACCATCGCAGCTACCGCGATTATCACCGGAATGATAACGCAGAATATAATAACAATATTGCGTACGTCGCGGTAAAGCTCAGAGCTGTCCATCGCGTAGCTGAGCTTCCAGCCGGACGCCGGGATCTCCGCAGATATCACGAACCTTGAAACGCCGTCGTAATCCGTAAGCGTGCATGTGGTTATACCGGATTCCGTGATTTCGCCGGAAATTCCGCTCACGGTGTCTGAATACTGCGTGTAATGCTCGTTTTCATCGGCGTCCACGTACGGCATAAGTCCGCTGTCCTTGTGGATCACGACGCTGCCGGAGGACGACGCACTTTCTGTTATGTGCTTCTGCGATGTAGATGCCAGGAACACACAGCTGCAAACAGCCGTGATCAGCAGAGTAACTGCCAGCAGGATCACGGTCGTCAGAGTGATCCTTGCCCTGAGAGTCAGTTTTTCATACGGCGTCCTTTCCACGGGAAATTCCCGAAAAGCATATTTTTTATTATTATATTGTATCATGTTATTTTAATTTTGTAAATATAAACATCATGTTCAACATGCCGGTGCAGTGCGGGTTAAACGTTTTTATGTAATATAACAATACAATATTTGTTTACAAACTTCTCAGTACAAAAGAACGTTTATTTCCTCTATTGACTTTTCTGTGCAAAAAGGTTATAATAAGTTAAACCGACCGAAAGGAGAAGCCATGAAACACACCAGAATCATTATGATAATAACAGCCGCAGCACTGCTTACAGGCTGCGCTGAGAACAAGGATGCATCGTCCGATGCAGGCACGGACGTTTCTGCCGTGGAGTCCGGCATTATGACGGATACTGCCGAACCGACAGTCTGCGCTGAGAGCAAGGATACATCGTCTGATGCAGGCACGGGCGTTTCTGCCGTGGAGTCCGGCATCATGACGGATACTGCCGAACCGACAGTCTGCGCTGATTCTTCGGACGCTTCAACGGAAACCACCGGGGCACCGTCAGAAAAAACAAGCGCCGTGATATCCGCAGACTATGCGGACGATATGGGTACGGCTGAATATGACGAATACGATCTGAACAGCGGAGAACTGCAGACGCGCGTTGTATTCTCGACTGATTCCACAGTCAAGGATTTCAGCGTGCTCTCGCTGACCTACCGCGATTCGGACGAAAATGGAAACATAACGTTTGATATCCAGACCCTTTACACACAGAGCGAGCTGACCCCGGAACGTCCGCTTGTGGCGGGGCTGGAATTTATCGGGACGATACCGAACAACGGTATTTCGTATGTGGATCATGACGGAACTGTCCGCACATTCGCCGTTGATATGAGCGGAATGGACGGTTCGCTTTTCCTCTGGGAAATATGAGTCGCTTTTACAGTTCGTCCCGGCGTTTTATCGCTATAATGTAAATATTTTGCTGGCAGAGCCATGATATTTTTTTCACACACTTTCTAATACCTGCGCTCCTTTTTCATAGATGTAGCATAGCAGAGCCAAATGCACTCCCAAAAAGCACGTGTTATTTGTCAGAATCTGTGCCGAAACTGATACAGAAATAACATTTTTTATCATTGACAAAACGGTGAGGTTATGCTATATTATTAACATTACAGGCATACGATGTGATTCTGTGCCGAATACATATGCTACATAAAAGGAGTCATTATCATGGAAAAGTTTATCAATTCGCTCAAAAAGAAAAAGGGCTTCACTCTCGTTGAAGTAATAATCGTTCTGGTCATACTCGCAATTCTCGCTGCGATACTTATACCGTCCCTTATCGGTTACATCGACAAGGCCAGCGAAAAGGCTTCCATCACGGAATGCCGCAACTTTGTCGTTGCAGCCCAGACCATCGGTTCTGAAACCTATGGCGAGAACGGCACGATCACCGGTGCCAGCGGTTCCACCATTACTGCCGGCAGCAAAACAGTGGATTTCTTTGACGAAGCGTTCGCTCTTTCTGAGATCGACAGCACCAAGAATTTTGCCAAAGTTACAATAACTGAAAAAGGCAAGATCACCAACGTTGAATTCTATGACGGCACTTACCTTGTGACCTATAACGGCAGCGGCTATACAGCAGCTATCCCGAAAGAAGGAGATACCAAGCCTAACTCGAATTCAATAGCATTTCCTAAACCTTAAAATGATACTTCAGCACTGATCAGAACTGATTATCGCCCGCCTTTCCCGACCGGAGGGCGGGCGGTTTCTTTACCGCAGGAGAGGAGAACAGCGTGGCAGAATACAGCTATATCGCAGCCAGAATGGACGGAAAGACCGTCAGGGGTACGCTGACCGCAGTCACTCCCGAACAGCTGAAGGATAATCTCCGGCGACAGGAGCTTTACCTTCTTAAATACGAGGAGAAGAGCAAGGCAGCCGGAAAACGACTTAAAGCCCGGCAGCTTGCGGAGTTTTGCCGGGAACTTTCCTCAATGCTGGGCACAGGAGTTTCGCTCGTCCGGGCGATGCAGATAATAAATCACCGCGACCTTTCGCCCGCCATGAAAAGCACATTCTCGGCGCTGAGCCATGAGCTGAAACGCGGCGTTTCCCTTTCAGAGGCCATGCAGAACCAGGACGGAGTTTTCCCGGAGCTACTCATAAACATGGTACGGGCGGGTGAATCCAACGGCAGGCTCGACCAGTCGCTGCTGAAAATGGCAGATCACTACGACGCGGAACATCGTACCAACCAGGATATCCGCGGCGCCATGACATATCCTATGATACTTGTAGTGATAACGCTGCTCGTAATTATAGCAGTTTTCACGTTCATTTTCCCGACGTTTATCGGAGTTTTCGGCGACATGGAGCTTCCCGCGATAACGCAGGCAATGATGGGCATAAGCGATTTCATGACTCATCAGTGGTTCCTGCTTATAATCATCGTGCTGGCAGCCGCCGTCGCGGTCTACTGGATATCCAGGATAAACGGCGTGCGGCTCGCGTGGGATAAATTCAAGGTGAAATGCCCGAAAGCCGGCAAGCTGATGAAGATAATCTATACCGCACGTTTTGCACGCACATTTTCATCGCTGTACTCCAGCGGACTCACGATACTGAACGCCCTGCAGATATCCCGCGACACCATCGGAAACCGATACATCGCGTCGCAGTTCGACGGCGTGATAAAGCTTGTAAGACAGGGTTCTTCCCTGTCGGAAGCGCTGAAGCAGGTGGACGGCTTTGACGTCAAGCTCTCCGAAACCATAACCGTCGGCGAGGAAACAGGACGCGTAGACGAGCTTCTCCTAAAAACTGCGGAAAGCTTCGACTATGAATCCTCGATGGCAATCAAGAAGCTGGTCAAGCTTATCGAACCTGTGATGATAATGATAATGTCAGTGATAATACTGACTGTCATGCTCTCGGTAATGCTGCCGATATACCAGCTTTACAGCAATATCGATCAATAAACGGAAGGAGTGTCGGCATGACCTCTGTGTATATTTCAAACGAGAATATCCAGGTTGTCATCGGCTCAAAGAGCGGCGGCAGACTCAGGGTACAGCGCGTGATCACCGGCAGCATAGACGACGGCTGCATAATCAACGGTATAATAACCGACGAAACCGCCCTGCGCAGCCGCATAACGGGTCTGTGGAAAACCCACGGACTTCCCCGCCGCGGGATAAGTCTGGTGGTGGAAAGCAGCGCGGTCAGCACAAAGATTCTTGCCCTGCCGAATGTCAGAAGCCCCTACATAATGAAACTGGTTCGCGAAAGCTTCACGGAATTCGACGCAGAGGAGCCGATATACGATTTCCGCGTACTCGGAGCGGCAAAGGACGGCGGTGTGTCGGTACTCGGCTGCATGACCGAGCGTAGCTTCGTCAGCGGCTACATCGACATTTTCGCGGCAGCCGGAGTCAGGCTGAGTTCAATAGACCTGGCGCTCAGCGGACAGATAAAGCTCGCGAAATTCTGCAAGGAGCTGTCGGAACGGTCGTATATCCTCGCGGTACTTGATAAGAATACGGTTTCTCTGTTCCTTTTCATCGACGGCGAATACCGCTTCTCAAAGCGCCAGAGGATACTTTATAACCGCGATACGCCGGAGCTGTCCGACGAGATCGGCAGAATGATATCCTCCCTGATACAGTTCAAGAAATCCGAAAACATCAGCGCGGAGATCACAGACGTGTTCCTCTGCGGATTTTCAGACCAGGAGATAAACTCCGCGTCACTGATGTTCGACGGAATGAAGCTTGGCAGGCTTCCCGGATTATCGTCCATAGTCCCCGGCGACGGAATCGACGCCGATACGCTGTCCGACTGCGTTCTCGCGCTCGGAAATCTGCTCTGACAGGAGGAACTGAATGAATAAGGAAACTCAGCCCTCTGCGGCAAAGTCACAGCGGCTCAGGGTCAGACCACGCGAAATAAACCTTATCCGCGCCATGCGTGAAGCGGAGTCCGAAAAGATACGCGAAAAGAAAGAATCCCGTCCCGGACGTCCGGTATACGCCGTATGCGCCGGAATTATCCTGGTAGCAGTCGTTTCATACGCAGCGGTCCTGCTGAACCACACTCAGCTGGAAAACGAAAACAAGGATATTCTGGCACAGATAGACATGTCGCAGGATCAGCTTGAACAGGCGGAACAGCTCAGCCTGGAAAACGACTGGCTTGCGGAGCTTCGCAGAAACACGGACGCACAGTTGTCCCCGCTGTCCGACGCCGATTCACAGTACGGTTATTATACCGCACAGCTTTTTACGCGTATACGCGGTCAGTTCAACGGCAGGATAACATTCAGTTCGATAGAACTCAGCGACGGCACGCTCACCCTTTCGCTCAGCGCAGCCGCGCCGTCAGACGCCGCCGAATTTGTAAAGCGCCTGCGCAGCGATGGCATATTCACGGATATCAGCTACGGCGGATTTTCCTCCGGGGACGGCGAAACAACGTTCACTATAGTGTGCAGCCTTGACGGAAATTCTACAGAGGAGGGCGCGGCACAATGACGCAGACTGAAAAGAAAAAACGCAGCCAGATAACGATGCTTATAATACTTTCCGCCGTGCTCCTTGCCGTTATCTACTGGCAGTACCTGCTGTATCCGATGCTGACCTCCTGCGACGAGCTGACGAATGACATACAGGATAACGAAATGCAGCTTGCCGGGATACAGAGCGAGATAGCGTCGATTCCAGGATACGAGCGCGATATAGCCGCGTCCCTTGACGAGATATCCGCAATGACCGGCGCTCTCTATCCCGTAATGAACACCGAGGACGCCGACATACTTCTGCTGTCGCGCATAACCGCCAGCGGAATGACAGCCGAAACGCTCGGAATCGAACTTGAGGAGATATCAGGCAAAAACGCAGACACCGGAGTTTCCCGGATAACCGCGGCATACAGCGCAAAGGGAAGCTACGCGCAGCTGATAAATTTCGTCAGTTCCGTGAACGAACTTCCGGCGGTCGTTATTAATTCCGTGACTGGTACAGCAACATCAAGGGACGACACCGGGACTGACGGCGTTTCTGTCCCCGCCGGAGAGAACGATATGGAATTTCAGCTGAACATCTCGGTTTATATGTACCAGCAGCCGGAGATACCGGAACACTTCAGCGCCGAAGTAAGCGAGGAAGCTGATTCCGACAGTTCTGTCAGCGACCTCGATTCTCTGCTTGAACAGTAAATGACTTGGCGAAAGGCGGTGAGCGTGTGGACTTCCCGATAAAATTACTCCGCAAAAGCGGTTCTGCCCTGGTATGGGCGCTGTGCGCGATGATGGTCCTTACGCTCATCGCCGCCTCCCTGCTGACGCTTGCGGTGACGTATTATAACAATTCGCTCGACGAAGCAATGCGGCAGAAAGCTGAGCTGCTTGCGCAGTCCGGCGCGAATTACGCCGTGCACATGCTGGACATCAACAGCGGCGATTTCTCGGAGGACTGGGTGCCGTTGGACATAAACCACATCGGAAAAACCGCCGATAAAAAAGTGTATTTCGACGAAGCTAACGGAGAAGAATACGCCACGCTGACATTTTCGATTGAGGAATCCGCATCAAACGACGAGGAAGAAATAGAATCCGGCGAGGAACTTAGAGTATACATTCTGCGGGTGAAGTCGCAGGCGTTCTGCGGAAACAGCAGCGCAAGCTGCTCCGCAGTATTCTGGGGATACGGGGAGGACGGAATATGGAATTTCGCAGGCTACACGCAGCTCTGACGCGTATTTCAGAGCGCCGGGCTTCCGCGCTGATGGAAACCCTTGTGGCGTTCGCGCTCATCGGCATAACCGCCCTGTTCACCGCCTCCGGGATAACCGTCGCGCTGGGAATATACAATTCCGCCAACGAGATACGCGACGAAAGCGCACGGGCGGTTTCCGCGCTGTACGAAGCGTCACAGACAGGCTCTCCGGACAGATTGGAGCTTCTGGACTCCATTGCGCCGCAGGTCGGTGAAGTCACCCACACCGGGGAATTTGCCCCGGATGACGACGGCGCTGTTATCGACGTGTACTCCTACTGCGTTATCAGAAGCAGCATGTTTGAAAAGAATACCGGCGTCGTCTATTACTACTATGAAGCAGAAAGCGACTGACAGAAAGGCACAGGAATGAAGCGTATATTTTCGCGCAGGGGCTTCACCCTTACTGAAACAGTGATCGGTCTGGCGGTATTCATGATACTCGCCGGGGTCGTCAGTGCCGTCATTCTGACCGGATTCAACATCTACAGCCGCAACGCACTTAAAAACAGCGCGCAGTCCGTCGGCGACACAGTGTACGACCTGATAAGCGGACGGCTTTCGTACTGCATGAATCTCACCGTATCCGACCGCGCCGAGGACGTAGACAGCCTTGATGTCGCGAAGAACCGTCTGCTCTGCATTCATGTCCCCGCCGACGGTGACCGCGTGGGGCTCGGAGTCGGGAGCCTGTCGCCCAGGGACTTTATTACTCCCGCCGAGCTTTCCGGACTGAAGCTCAATATCTCCGCGGAACCAGGCAGCGATACGCTGATGAAGCTGACAGTGACGGTGCTTTCCTCCGGGGACGGACGTCAGCTGTACTCCCGCAGCGGGACGATACGCCTGTTCAACGCGTCAGCCGATGAGCTTGACACCTACTGCGACGTACAAAGCAGCAGTAATTCCTACAGAGACATCTATTTTATTTTCAGCGAAACAGCCTGATAAACAAACCGAAAGAGTGGTACCCAACGATGAAGAACATTCCCATAGGCGAAGTATTAAAGGAATACGGCTACATTACCGATGAAAATATATCACAGGCGCTTGCATTCCAGGAATCCGAAAACGGAAAGGGCGTGCGCCTGGGCGACGCGCTGCTCCAGCTCGGATTCGTCACCGAAAAGCAGGTACTTGAAGCCCTCGGCAAGAAGCTCGGACTTCCGCTGATACGCATGGAGGACACGGACATCGACGACGCGGCGGTCGCAAGGATACCGAAGCCGATACTCGAAAAATACTCCGCGATACCGCTCGCCGAGAAGAACGGCAGGCTCACCATCGCCATGTGCGACCCGTTGGATTTCTATGCGCAGGAGGACATAAAGCAGATCGCCGGAATGCCCATTGACATCGTGCTGTGCGAGCGCCGGACGATAGATTCCGCCATCGACCGCCGCTATGCCGAAATAGCCGCAAAACGCGCCACCGAGCAGGCTAAGGTCACGGACGTGGAGCTTGATATGCTGTCGCAGGAAACCACCGAGGACGAGGACGACAGCGCACCCGCTATCCGTCTGATAAATACGCTGCTTGCGCGCGGCTACAGCACAAACGTATCCGATATCCACATCGAGCCGTTCGAAAAGCACACGTCGATCCGCATGCGTATCGACGGACTTATGGTGGATTACGCCACCATCGCACGCTCCATGCACCCCGCCCTTGTCGCCCGCGTAAAGATAATGAGCGGACTTGACATCGCCGAGCGCCGCATGCCGCAGGACGGCAATTTCCGGGCACGCATAGACGATTACGACATATCCGTACGAGTGTCCGTCATTCCGACGGTCTACGGTGAAAAGGTGGTAATGCGCTATCTGACCTCCGATACCGTAATCGACCGGGCAGGAAATTTCGGCATGGAACCGGAACCGTACCAGAAGCTCATGAAAATGCTGAACGCCCCGAACGGAATGATATACATAACCGGCCCCACCGGCTCCGGCAAGACCACAACGCTCTATATGATACTTGAGGAACTTGCAAGGCGTCCGGTGAACATCTGCACTATCGAGGACCCGGTGGAACGCCGTATCGCAAAGGTAAATCAGATGCAGACAAACAACGCCGCCGGGATCACGTTCGGCGTGGGATTAAGGGCGCTCCTGCGCCAGGACCCGGATATAATCATGCTTGGAGAAACCCGCGACACTGAAACCGCAGAGATCTCCATACGTGCGGCGATCACCGGACATCTCGTTCTGTCTACGCTGCATACGAACGACGCCATAAGCTCCATTGTGCGCCTGGAGGATATGGGAATACCGGCTTACCTTGTGGCAAATTCGCTGGTGGGTATCGTTGCACAGCGCCTTGTCAGAAAGGTCTGCAATGCGTGCGCCTATGAAACCGAACCTACCCCGGAGGAAAGCGCGGTCATCGGCAGCGATATCCGCCGGATACGCCGCGGCAGGGGCTGCCGAGCCTGCAACAACACCGGCTACAAGGGGCGCGTGGCGATACACGAGATAGTGAACATCGACAAGAACCTGAAGCGCATGATAGCCCGGAGTGCAGAGGCTGAGCAGATGGAAGAATACGCCCGGAACGAGCAGGGCATGAAATCTCTGTACGAAAGCGCCGTGGAGCTTGTCGCAAAGGGAGTGACAACGCCGGATGAAGTGCTCCGCGTTGCATATTATTCAGACTGACGGAGGTGAAAGCTGATGAAGTCCGGAAAGGGATTCACGCTTGTTGAAGTGATAATAGTCCTGGTGATAATCGGGATAGCTGCTGCAATAGCAGTACCAGGAATATCGAACTACATCAGCCATTCCGCCGACAGAAGCTGTAACGCACTGATGATGAATGTGGTCCGCGATATACGCCGGACTGTATCCACCCGGAAATACACAACAGTTTCAGAAATATCCATTGATATCTATAAGTCGGTAAACGAACTTCCGATGCTCCGGCTGAAGTGCCCGCTTTCCCTTTCTGAAGCCAGCAGCAGTGAAATATCGGCGCTTGAACAGGGTACCCTCACCGGTAAGCCGCTGACGGTAAAGCTGTCCACGCTGAAAGCCACTGCCTCCGGCGAACAGTACATAATCGACTGGTCGTTCAGCACCTCCGAGGTGAAGCTGACTATAAAGTGCACAACGCACGAAAACGTGAGCCAGAGCGTGTCCATACCGTATTATCTGGGTGGTTCCATCGCTGATATCATAACCCCGCCGGAGGCAAGCGAGCTGAAAGCCGTATACAGCGCCGTAAAGGAGCTGATATCCACTGTAGCCGACGACGGCTCCCCGATGTTCCCAGCTGACGAAAACGGGTACGTCACCGGGGATATGAATCGCGCCGCAGAATTACTCTCCACCCTGTGCGGCAGGGAGGTCAGCGAGTTACGCAGACTAAAGGTAACTGATGGAAAGCCGGTATATCTCCACGTGCTCTTCGCCGACAGCGAGGTCATGAGCATATACGATTTCAGTAAGCTCAATTCCACAGAAGCCCAGACCCAGGAATCATAAAAACAGCCGCTCCAGCTTGTCGAAAAAGTATCTTCCCAGACTGTTGAGAAAGGTGCAGATGCTAGGAAGCGGCATTTTGGCCAGGCTTTGTGCCTGCCGAAATGCCGCTGACGACGCAGATGTGCCTTTATCGACAGTCTGCAGCGGCTGTGAGAACAGCCGCTGCAGTTTATTTGATGTTCAGATACCGCTTTATCTCGTTCCAGTTGCCGGAAGTATCCTTCGCCCTGGGACCTGTCACAAAGTAGAATTGCAGCAGGATATCCTTGCCGTCCACCTTGAATGTGTTCTGCCCTGAGCCTTTCCAGGGATATTCGTCAGTCCACTCAGAGCCGTTGAAAAAGATAGGGTCAACATTCTTGTCCGGCCAGTACGCCACGAAAAACACCTTGTATGCAAGCTGCGGATCGGTGTCGATGTACTTTTCGTAATCGCCAAGCCCGAATATCAGCATGTACGGATCGTCGTCCGCGGTCGTGAGCACTTCTCTTGCAAAATCCGTACCGATAAACGACACATCGTGATTTGAGCTGCTGGTCCCTGCAACGTTCGTGAGGTCCGCCAGTTCGCCGCGCTCCGCATACATCTCCGAAAGCTCCACCTGCATCGCGTTCATGCAATTCTTCGCCGAGAGCATATACTTTGACTTATTCGCTCTGTCTATGTATCCTGTCAGCGACGGGATAATGACGGCGGCAAGTATCGCGAGTATCACCAGTACGATGATCACTTCCACCAGCGTGAAGCCCTTTTTATTGTGTTTCGTTCTTAAATAATTCAGCATTGCATCTCAACCTTTCAGGGACATTTTCTGCTTTAGATTATACCATAATATTTGTTGATTGTCAACGAATAATCACCGGATAAAAATTTGAAAGAGAGCCGTTCAATGAAAAAACAAAGTATTTATGCCGGCTGGAATCCCTGGCACGGCTGTACGAAGATAAGCCCCGGATGCAAGTACTGCTATGTCTACCGCCAGGACAGAATGTATGGGGCAGCCGAGGCAAGCAGCCTCTGCCGCAAAACCGCCGCGTTTGATCTTCCAATCAGACGCAGGCGCGACGGAAGCTGGAAAATACCGTCCGGCAGCGTAATAATGACCTGCTTCACTTCGGATTTCCTGCTTTCAGACGCCGACGCCTGGCGCCCGGAATGCTGGCAGATGATAAAACGACGCAGCGACTGTTGGTTCTACTTCTTCACAAAACGTATCGACCTCCTGGAACAGTGCCTGCCTCCGGACTGGGGCGACGGCTATGATAACGTGCTCATCGGCTGTACCGTTGAAAATCAGGACCGCGCCGATCACCGCCTGCCGATATTTCGTGCGCTCCCCATAAAGCACCGGTCGATAATCGCAGCTCCGCTCCTGGAGCGTCTGGAAATCGCAGAATACCTGGACGACTTGATCGAAGAGGTCTCCGCCGGGGGAGAATCCGGAACCGACGCGCGCTGCTGCGATTACGCCTGGATACTCGACCTGCGGAGGCAGTGCGTGGAAAAGAATGTACCGTTCTCTTTCCACCAGACCGGAGCACATTTCATCAAGGATGGAAAATTATACAATATCCCCAGGGATCATCAGAAATCCCAGGCGCGAAAAGCGGGGATAGACTTCCGCATATCCGAAAACGAGATACCCGAAACCGCCGATTATAACGCACCTGAGCAAAATATCCAGATCAATTTACATGATTTGTAATTAGTGTATCCGACCTACTATATATAGTTCCAAAAAATGCATTAATATTTCAGTAAAATTATTAACACATAATCTCCCAAAATACAGCAAAAACGCTTGATTTGCAAATTATTTTGTGATATAATTAAAGTATGATCAGGTAATTACGCTCAACCGTCTGTATAGTGCAGGCAGACTACTGTAATTGCAGTTCTGATCATAGGGAGGTTAATAATGAAATCTATAGGTATGAAAATACTGGTAAGCTGTATACTCACAGTTAGTATATCGCTGCTGGTGCTGGGCACGTTTGCATGCGTCATGAGCTACAACAGTACAGTCGAAATGGTACAGAGCAGCATGACTGCTGCGGTACAGATAGCGTCAGACCGTTCCTACTGGGAGCTCAGATCCTATTCCAACATCGCAAGGGAGCTTGGCACAACACCGCAGCTTTCTGACCCCAACACCACAGACAGCGAAATAAGCGAGCTTATGCAGCAGACCATAACTCAGCATGAGCTGCAGAGCTGCAATCTCATCAAGCCTAACGGCGACTGCCTGGACGGCAACAATTACTCTGACAGAGAATACTTCAAGAATGCCATGAACGGCAGTATCACTATAACCAGTCCTATGGTTTCCCGCGTTACCGGCGAAATTATGGTCATCATCGCAGCTCCTGTCTGGAAAGACGGCATAATGGGCAGTGAACCTGCCGGCTGTATCATTCTGGTTCCGGATACCGAGTTCCTGAATGATATCGTAAGAGATATCAAGATAAGCGAAAACTGCAGAGCCTACATCATCAACAAGGACGGCGATACCATCGCAGACATCGACAGCAATGTCGTAAAGAACGGCGAGAACATCGAAGCTCTCGCGGCAGCAGACACAACAGGTCAGGCTGGTTACGCGACCCTGGCAAAATGCCATCAGGAAATGAGAGCCGGCAACTCCGGTTTCAATGACTACACTCTGAACGGTCAGAGCAAGTACATCGCATACACAGCCATCAAGGACACCGACGGATGGTCAATGGCCGTGTATGCACCGAAATCCGACTTCATCGAAAGCACTGAGCGTTCCATCTTCATGACCGCTGTTCTTCTGGTCGTTTCATGCGCAGTTGCAGTAGTTATCTCTGTCCGTCTTGGCAGAAACATCGGCAGCTCCGTAAGGATCTGCACTGAGCGTATTGAAAAGCTTGCCAAAGGCGACCTTTCCAGCCCTGTTACTGAGATCCACAGCCAGGACGAGACCGGCAGACTTTCCGAGGCTTCCAAGTCTGTTGTCAACACACTCAACAACATTATCGGCGATATCGGACGTATCCTGGAATCCATGGCAGGCGGAAATCTGAATGTACACACCGCACAGGGCGAGCACTTCTATGTAGGTGATTTCAGAAAGCTGCTTACATATCTCCGCGATATCAACCACAAGCTTAGTGCAACAATGGGCAACATCAACACCGCTTCCGACCAGGTCGCTGCTGGTTCCGAGCAGGTTTCCGCAGGCGCGCAGGCTCTGTCCCAGGGCGCTACCGAGCAAGCTTCCTCCGTTGAGGAGCTTGCAGCTACCATCAGCGTTGTATCCGATATGATCCGTCAGAACTCCACCGACGCGGATTCCGCCAGCGGCAAGACCGTTGAGGCAGGAGAAAAGATCAGCGAAGCTTCCGAGAAGATGGAGAGCCTTATCACTGCAATGAACGAGATAAGCACCTCCTCCGACGAAACAAAGAAAATCATTCAGACCATTGAGGACATCGCATTCCAGACCAATATTCTTGCACTTAACGCCGCTATTGAGGCTGCAAGAGCAGGCGAAGCCGGCAAGGGCTTTGCAGTTGTAGCAGACGAGGTACGCAACCTTGCTGCGAAGTCCGCTGAAGCAGCTCAGAACACCACATCCATGATCGAAGGCACTGTTACAGCCATCGAACACGGCAACACTCTCGTAAACGAAGCAGCAGAAGCAATGACCTCTGTTGTATCCTCCGCAAACGAAGCTTCCGAGCTGAATCGCCGTATCTCCGATTCTACCCGCGAGGCTGCTGATTCCATCAAGCAAATCTCCATCGGTATCGAGCAGATATCCAATGTCGTTCAGACCAACTCCGCGACCGCAGAGGAATCTGCGGCAGCTTCCGAGGAGCTTTCCGCACAGGCTGCCACCCTCAAGAACCTTGTCGGAGCATTCACACTCCGCGACAAGGACGCTGCGGGCATTGAGCTTTAATTCACATAATATCAGCAGGGCTGCGATTCAATCGCAGCCCTGCTTTTGCTTATCGGAAAACGGTTTCGCCCGAGAAGCGGGATTTTTTAATCCGTTATTTGCCATGGGGTCTCCCGTGGCAAATAACTTCTATCCGCACAGTTGCGCGGACAGCTCTGCTTTTATGTAATAACGAGGACTGAAATGAACTCAGTCCCCGTTTATCTTATTATCAGAAGCCCGCAAGAATTATGCTGCGCGGCTTTACGCTGATCACTCCATCCGACTGACGCAGCGGCTGGGAATCTGCCTTTTTGCTGTCCGCGTAGATATTCGCCGGTCTGCCCGGATCGTATTCCAGCGGGCTTTCACCGGGATTCACGACCATAACGAACTTGCCGCCGTAATGCACTGCCAGCGCTCCGCCGCCAAGTTCTTCAAACTTCACGCCGCTGATTATCTCATCGGCGGTCCTCATGCGAAATTCCGGGAAACGCTTTCTTATCGCGATAAGTCCGCGGTAATATTCCATCACGCCGCGGTGTATCGTAACATCGTTCCACTTTATGCTGTTCACGCTGTCCGGCGAATTATAGCTATCGTGGACATAGCCGCCGTCCGGTGACGGCTTACTCCGCAGAAGCTCCTGCCCCGCCTGCATGAACGGTATTCCCTGCGACATGAAAACCAGCGCCGCCGCCAGCTTATCCGCAGATATCTGCTCCTCCTCGGAAGCTCCGGGCATTGAAAGCCGCAGCTTATCGAAAAGCGTAAGGTTGTCGTGGGCTTCTACATAATTCACGGTCTGCTGCGGCGTACCCGTCCAGCACTCGGTTTCATCGCGCTCAACATCGGGACGGTAAATCCCGGCTGCGATAACCGACTTTATCAGCTCTGAAAGCTCCTCTGCCATTCCGTTTACATAGCCGCAGCCATCGTCAGCGAATACAGAGCCTTTCACGCCGTCGCGGAAATCATCGCTGAACATCGCGTACTGAGGCAGCTCAGCCGCATTCTTCTTCATCGCCCGGAACTTCTCTGGGAGTGGGCTTGCACCGCCTGCCCATCCCTCGCCATACAGAATCATGGACGGATTTATTGCGCGCAGCTTCTCTGCGGCCTCGTTCAGCGTCCTGATATCCAGAAGTCCCATCAGGTCGAACCGGAAGCCGTCAAGCTTGTATTCCTCCGCGAGGTAGCACAGGCTGTCCACGATGAAGCGGCTCGCCATCGCTCGCTCGCTCGCGAATTCATTACCGCAGGCAGAACCGTTGGAAAGGCTGCCGTCAGCGTTGTGGCGGTAATAATATTCCGGAAAGGTCTTTGTAAACGGAGAATTATCGGTGCTGTAGGTGTGGTTGTAAACCACGTCCATTATCACTCCTATCCCCTTCCGGTGTGCCGCGTGGATAAGCTCCTTGAACTGCTTGACGCGCTGTGTTCCGTTATTCGGGTCGGTGGTGTAGCTTCCCTCCGGGAGATTGTAATTCAGCGGGTCGTAGCCCCAGTTGAAGCCGGAGTCCGGGTCGTCCTCATCAATAGTCTGGTAATCGAACACCGGGAGCAGATGGATATGCGTAACTCCGAGCGCCGCGATATAGTCCAATCCGATAACATCGCTAAATCCGTTGGTGACGCCCTTTTCACAGAACGCCCCGAATTTGCCGCGCAGCATGAAATTCCCGCTCTCGTCGGACGAAAAATCCCGCACGTGAAGCTCATATATCACCGCGTCCGTGTAGCTGTCCAGCTTAACCGGTCGGTCGCCGTCCCAGCCGTCGGGGTCAGTACGTGAGAGATCCACGACCATTCCGCGTACGCCATTCGCTCCGGCGGAGCGCGCGTAAATGTCTATCGTTTCGCGGGTGTTCCCGGCTGAGGCGAACTCGTATGTATAGAATATCCCATGCAGGTCGCCGGGTACCGTTACCTCCCACACGCCGCCATTTTTATGCATTTCAGCCACGGAATACGGCGAAAAGGACTTAGCGCTGTGATACAGCTTCACTGACGCCCCGTCAGCCATCGGAGACCACACCCGGAATGTAGTCTGTGCCTGTGAATACAGCGCGCCGAGTTCTCCGTCGTACGCGTATTCCCTGTCGATCAGATCAAAGTCGGGAATTTTATCCATGGTTACCTCCAAAGCTATTTTTCAGTAAGGAACGCTATGCTATAGGCGGGCATGTTCAGCCCATCGTCAATAGTGACTTCCTGCGCGGCGTCTGCTGTGAGATACCCGCGCAGCTGCATTCCGGAAAGCCCGTCAAGATCCATCACTCCGGCGCTTTCGTCGGAATAATTGTAGACTATCACTATGCTTTCACCGTTCCATGTGCGGCGCACCGCCGCTATATCCTGCCCCGGAAGGTTAAGTACCTCCGTTGTTCCGCGGGCTATGCAGGGATTTTCATTGCGTATTCTCAGCGCACGCTTGTAGTAATTCAGAATCGAATTTTCGTCCGCAAGCTGCGTCTGCACGTCAGCAAAACGGTTTTCCTGGCGCTCCATATCCGGCGGGCCGTATGTCAGTCCTGTGCCGTCGCAATCCCATATCATCGGGGCGCGCTTGTTTTCATCACGTCCGCTGCCTGACAGTCCTATCTCGTCGCCGTAATATACGAACGGAGAACCGGACATCGTAAGCAGAAGTCCCGCCGCTGCCTTTATCTTAGTTTCGTCATAGCCAAAAATCCCGGCGCCGCGGTTAGTGTCGTGATTGCCGATGAACGGAGCGTCTATCGCTGTATCGCTGTAAGAAGCGAGTTTCTGCTCTATCGTCACCATCGCCTGCGCAAAGGATTTAACCGAATTCGCCGAGCCTGACACATTTATCGTCTTTGCGATCTTCCCGTCCTCCTCAGCCATCGTGAATCCGAATACGCTGTCGATACCAGATTTATAGTACTTCGTGTAGGTCGTGAAGCTCTCCCAGACCTCCCCGACGACATAGCACTCCGGATCGGCGGATTTGCAATGATTCATGAACCACTCCAGCACCTCGATGTTCTTATCCGGATTTCCGCTGAAATACTCCTTTACCGCGTCCAGACGGAAGCCGCCCGCTCCCTTTTCCAGCCAGAAATCAGCTATTTTTTCGAACTCCCCGCGCACTGCGGGATTGTCTAAATTCAGCTCAGGCATGCGCTCTGAGAATACTGCTTCATACCAGTGCGAGCCGGTCTGATACCATGTGTTCGTTCCTGCGGGCTTTTCGTCCGCAAAGTAGTAGTAATCAATATACGGGTCATGGATCGGGCATATGCCGCCGTTAAGGCACGGCTCATCCTCTGCGGCGCCGCAGGGGTCGCTGCGCAGGCTCTGTGAAGCATGCCTGAACCACTCATGCTCGTTGGAACTGTGGTTCATCACAAGGTCTATCAGCAGCTTTATACCGCGCTTTTTGCACTCGGCGGCAAGCTCCTCAAAATCCTCCATCGTGCCATACTGCTCATCAATGGCATAGTAATCCCTGACGCTGTACTTATGGTATGAATCAGACGGCATTATCGGCGAAAGCCATATTCCGTTGAAGCCCATGTCCTGTATATAATCCAGCCTTGAAGTCACTCCGGCGAGGTCGCCTATCCCGTCGCCGTTGCTGTCGCAGAACGAATAAACGAACACCTGGTAATAGTTGCGGCAGTTGTCGTCGATGATATTCAGTTCATGCTCATACTGATAGGTATGCGTGTTTTCCGTCATAGTTTCCTCCGGAGCGCTGCACCCGGACAGAAGAAGAGCCGCCGTTACGGCGGCCGCGGCTGAAATTGAAAATGGTGGCTTTCTCATTCGTCTACCTCCGGGAGAGTGCGCGTTTCTATGAGTCTTACCGACTCCCTTTCGATAAGCTCCGGGCGAAGTTGTACCACGTCAAGTGAAATTCCGTTGTTCATCTGCTGAAGCATGAAGAACGCAGTCTTTCCGATGTGTATGCGGTTCTGGAACATCGTGGTTATGCGCGGCTGAGAGTACTCGGATGGCGGAAGGTTATCGTATCCGGTGATACTGATATCTCCGGGGACTGTGTACCCCACTTTTGTCAGCTCCTGCACCGCTGTGCAGGCAAGCAGATCGCTTATGCATACAACTGCCGTAACTCCGGTCTGCGCTATCTCAAGAATGCGTTTTTTGGTTCCGCGGGCGGAGAAGTGACCGTACTTCACGGCACCGGGAATTTCATCAAGACCAAGTTCCTTGAGTGCGTCGGAAAAAGCCCGGCGGCGCTCGATGGTGACGATACTGTCCTCCTCACCGCCCAGGAAGCCTATGCGGTCGTGTCCCTTTGTCCAGAGGTATCGCACAAGCTGGCGGATACCCCCGGCGTTGTCGCAGCCGACGCGCGCCGCCAGATGATAGTCAACGTTGTTATCAAGCACCACCAGTGGGATATTCATGCTGCTGACGTGATCAATGAATACCGAATGCGGCTTGAATCCCAGGAATACTGCGCCCTCGCAGTTTCCGCCGGATACGATGGAATAATAGCTGCCGCTTTTCAGCTCCGCGTCGCTTATCGCAGTGATGTTCACGCCGATACCGTGCTCCGCGGCAGCCGCCTGCAATCCCAGAATGATCTCATAGCCGAACTGATCCACCTTGTCGTAGTGGATACTTCCATAGATGAACACAACTATGGATTTCGTGTAAGAAGCGCGGTTGGTCTTTACCTGATATCCCATCTCGCTGGCGCAGCCGAGCACGCGCTCCCGGGTCTTTTCACTGATGTCAGTCGCCCCGGAGAGCGCCTTTGATACGGTGCTCTTAGCCATGCCGAGCCTGTCGGCGATATCCTGTATTGTCACGTTCTTAGCTGCCATGAGATCCTCCGGTTATATGGTTTTTAGCCCTTGACTGCGCCGCCGGTAACGCCGCCGACATAGTACTTCTGCATTACGATGAACAGCGCGCCGATCGGTATGGATACGAGCACTGCCGCCGCAGCAAACTGGGTGTAATAGGTTCCGATAAACTCACGTTCCAGCATCTTGAACATTCCGAGCGCAACGGTGTAGCTGTCGTAATTCGCGCCGCATATCATGCTCGGAAAGATGTAATCCACCCAGGGAGCCATGAACGTTGTGAGCACCGTGTATACGATGATCGGCTTGGAAAGCGGGATAGTGATGTGGAAGAATACCTGTGAGCGCGTTGCGCCGTCAAGGTAAGCGGACTCGTCCAGGGACTTCGGTATCGTGTCGAAGAATCCCTTTGCGATGTAGTAGGTAAGCCCGGAGCCGCAGATGTACACAAGCGTCAGGCACACAAGCGGATTTTCAGTCAGACCCAGACCCTTGAGAATGTAGTAAATGGCTACCATGGACATAAAGCCCGGAAACATGCCGAGAATAAGCGCCACGTTCATCATCGGCTTTCTCATCTTGAATCTCAGACGGCTGAGTGCATAGGATACAGCCAGCACGATGAAAGTCGAACCGATGCAGGAAATGACCGCAACGATGAACGTATTGATGAACCACTGTGAGAACTTGAACTGCTGATCCTCGAAGATCAGTCTTGTGTAGTTATCCAGCGTGAAGCCCTTCGGCCAGAAATAGCTTGTGTAGGAACCAGGCTCTGCGCGGAACGACGTAAGGATTATCCACATCAGAGGGAGTATCCACATGATACCCAGTATCAGCAGGACGATCTGGATCACGATGTTGATCGTGCGCTGCTGTCTGCGGTAGGAACGCGATACTGTTCTTGTCTCTTTCATTACTGGAACGCCTCCTCATTCTTATAGGACGCAGATCTGCGGAATGTTATCAGCGAAAGCAGCGAGCAGATGATGAATACCAGAATGCCTATGGTCGCCGCGTAGCTGTAGTCTCTGGAGTTTACAGTCAGCTTGTAGAGCCATGTTACGAGCAGGTCGGTCTTTCCTGCCTGGTAGTAATCCAGTGTCGCCGGAGTACCGCCGGTGAGGAAGTAGATGACGTTGAAGTTGTTGATATTGCCGACAAGCTGTGTGATGAGGTACGGAGTAGTCACGAACAGCACGTAGGGCATCGTGATCTTTGTGAACATAACGAACGGTGAAGCGCCGTCTATCCTTGCGGCCTCGTACAGATCCTCCGGGATATTCATGAGGATACCGGAAACTATCAGCATCGTGTATGGAATACCTATCCACAGGTCAACGATTATTACCGTCACCCTCGCCCACATCGGGTCGGTGAAGAACGGCAGCGGAGAGGATATCCAGCCAAGCTCCTGGAGTAGCACGTTCACAGGTCCTGCCTCAGCGAGGACGTTCTTCATGACCAGCAGCGAAACGAACTGCGGAACAGCTATCGCGAGAACGAAGAGCGTTCTGTAGAAAGACTTGAAGCGTATGCCCTTCTTATTGATGAGCATTGCCAGGATTATTCCGAGGAAGTAGTTTAGGAACGTTGCCAGGACCGCCCATACAAGCGTCCACGCGAGGATCGGCCAGAATGTGTTGCCGATGGTGGAATCGCTGCCGAGGATAACTCTGAAATTGTCGAAGCCTATCCAGGTGAACAGGTTAGCGGGAACCTGGTGGTTCTTGTCGTAGTTGGTGAACGCCAGTGATATCATGTAAACCAGCGGAACTATCGTGAATACCACGACGCCTGCGACCGGCACGAACAGAAGCGTCTTGTGGAACTGCTCGTCGAGCAGGGACTTTACGTCGTCCACGAAGCCAGGCAGCTTCTTTCCGGATTTTTTAAGCTTCTGCGCGGTTTCGGAGGATTTTATGTTCTGTACCCACAGGATTATGAAAACTGCGGTGATGAACAGCGTGAATATGCCATAAAGCAGTATCAGCATGGAATTGTCGCCGTTCTCGCGCATAACGTCTATGCCAAGTTCCTCGTCAAAGTACCAGCCGCGCTGCACGGTTCCGAGAGTTCTCAGTCCGGCGATGAAGCCAAAGCCGGAATCGATCATGAATCCGAGATAAGCAACCTCCGAAGCAAGGTACATCAGTCCCTTGATTATCTGACCGCGGAACAGGCTGCCCGCGCCCATGACTATGTACGATAGCTTAGTGAGGATGTCGCCGCGCACGAACGTGCTTCCCAGCCACGCGAAGCCCCTGCCTGCCATTTTAATGAAGCGCCATAAAGCGCCGGGTATGTTGATAACGAATTCGGCGATACCTTTTCCGATGGCTGCAAAAAATCCTGCGATCTTAACAAGTATTTTTTTGTACCACGGAAGAACATAATAATCAAGACTTGTCATTGCAGTTACCTCCTTGAAGTGGAATCTGCAGCCTCAGCTGCCTTTGTGCTTTGTGCAGTTTCAATGCAGCCTGTCGGGAGGAGGTTTATGACGCGCCGCATAATATTATACATCTATCGCCAGCGTGTGTCAAGTATCCAGGAAGCATTGAAACTGCATAAAGCTGTTCCGTCATGCGGGCGGGACCGCCGCCCGCAATTTGGAACTGGGAGAAATCTATTTACTTAATGGTGGATTATCTGAAGTCCGGAATCAGCCGAGGGTTGCAAGGACTGCCTCAACGAACGCGTTGAGCTTATCCTGGAGGTTATCCTTTGTGCAGGTACCTGCGATGATCTCCTGACCGAAAGCCTCAGCAGGGGTCCAGAAGTTCTGGCACTGGCTGATGGAAGTCTGTACTGTTGCGTACTGAGCCTGCAGTGCAAGAGCGCCTACAGCGATATTGGAGTTCATTGTGTCGGTATCGTTTGCGAGTTCCTTGTTTGTAGGAGCATAGGAACGTACCTCAAATCTGGTCTTCTGGTTGTCCTTGTTGGTGAGCCATTCTGCAAGAGCCATTGCATCGAGCGGGTTCTTAGTTTCGGAGTTTACGCCTATGATCTTGAAGTTAGCCATGCTGCCCATCTGAACTGTTTCGCCGTTGGAGAGTGTGAACTCTGGGAGCTTGGTAGCTGCATAGTTGTCGCCGAGGGAAGCCTGGATCTCGCCTGCGTTCCATGTACCGGAAACCGCTGCTGCGAGTGTGCCGTCAGCGAAGCCGGACTTTACGAGGGAGTCGTCAAAGTTTGCACCGTACTTGGGGTTTGCAACCAGGTCGATGAGGTATTCGCCTACCATGTAGCCGCGTTCGTTGTTGAAATCGCACTGTGTGGGATCGGTTCCATCTTCGCCGAAGAGCTTGCAGCCTGCGCCGAAGAAGAAGCCAGAATTATACCAACCGTTATCGGTATCGAATGCGAAGTTGGTGGTAACGCCATCAATGTCCTTGCTCATGATGCCCTCAATGGACTTTACATCGTCCTCGGAAAGCTTGGACTTGTCATAGTACATAAAATATGTATCGGAAACATAAGGATAGCCATAAAGCTCGCCGTCGATGGAAGCAGCGGAGATGGAAGCCTCGGAGTTCTCAGCAACGACCTCGTCCTTGTTCTTGGTCACTCTGTAGAGAGCGCCGGAGTCAACCAGTGTAGCGGTCTGGTCGGAAGCGAATGCGAATACGTCGGCAGCTGCGGAGATATCCTTGATTACTTCCTTCTGAGCGTCTGCCTCGCTGACTACGCCATAGGTGAATGTGTAGGTCTTGTCGGGGTTTGCTGCCGCGAAAGCGTCGCACATCTGCTTGATCAGTTCCTGATCCTCCTGCGGACCCCATACTGTCAGATTAACGGACTCGCCGCTGCCGCCGTTGGAAGCTGCGCTGTTGTCTGCCGCAGAGTTGGAAGAACCGCTTTCCGCTGTGCTGCTGTTGTTGCCGCTGGAGCAGCCTACCATCATCACACCTGCCATTGCCATGGAAGCTATCGCTGTCATGATTTTTCTGATCTTCATAATTCATTTCCTCCTGAATATGATTGTTGTTTTCTGATCGCCTTTCGAAACTTTCATAATGTTTCGAAACAAGATTTCCTGGAATGTGACCCGCAGTCTGTCTGTGCGTTCCTGCGAGCCTCGGAATTTGTTTCGAAATCTTTTTGTTTGATTCGAAATTCTGATTTAATTATAACAGATTTTTTATATTTGTCAAGCGAATTTGCACAATATTTTTCAAATATCTTGAAAACAATTGTAAATTTGTCATGATAGACAAATCGGTCCGGGTGGGTTTTGTGAATAATGGCAACGTTTCCGGTGAAACAATGTTACACTTACATGTAACACGTTCCACCTTCAACGAAGCCTGAAACCTATAGGGAATTGTCGTTCAAATGTCCCGGATAAAGTTCGGGCAAAACCGCATTAAACCTTGCTGATATGCCAGATATCACTTGCATACTCAGCGATGGTGCGGTCAGAGCTGAACTTACCTGCGGAGCAGATGTTCAGCCAGCACTTCTTTGCGAATGCAAGATCATCGTTGTAGTCGCGGTTAGCCGCCAGCTTAGCTTTTACGTAGCTGTCGAGGTCGCCGAGCAGGTAGTAGTGGTCCGGAACGTGCCAGCTTGCGCCCTCCATGAGCGCAAAATAAAGCTCTCTGAACACTCCGTTGCCGCCGTCGGAAACGGTACCGTCGATAAGGGAGGATACAACGCGCTTGATCTTGGCGTCGCTCTCGGTAACGTCACGCGGAACGTAGTTCGGCATGACCTTCTCCAGTTCCTCGACAGTCGCGCCGAAAATGTACTCGTTCTCTGCACCGGCTTCCTCTGCGATCTCAACGTTAGCACCGTCCAGGGTGCCGAGAGTTACCGCGCCATTGAGCATGAACTTCATGTTTCCGGTACCGGAAGCCTCAGTGCCCGCAGTGGATATCTGCTCTGAGATATCAGCCGCAGCGACGAGTTTCTCCGCATAGGATACACGATAGTTGCTTACGAATACGACCTTCAGCAGATCCTTTGTATCCGGGTCGGAATTGACGAGCTTTGCCACCTCGTTGATATACTTGATGATGCCCTTTGCGCGGTAATAGCCCGGTGCGGACTTCGCGCCGAAAATAAATGTAGTGGGGTTGAAATCCTTGAGATTTCCGTCCTTGATCTCATAATACAGATACAGTATCGAGAACGCGTTGAGCAGCTGACGCTTGTATTCGTGCAGACGCTTTATCTGGATAGATGGACTTCGGGTCTATCTTAATACCCTCGGATTTCTCGATAAAATCAGCAAGCTGCTGTTTCTTGGTATGCTTGATGTCGATGAAACGGCGGAGCACAGCCTCGTCGTCGGCGTATTTTCTCAGTCCCTGGAGCTTATCGAGGTCAGTTACCCAGCTGTTGTCGCCGAGAAGCTCGGTGATAAGCGCGGAAAGCTCCTGGTTGCAGAGAGCCAGCCAGCGGCGCTGTGTGATACCGTTGGTCTTGTTCTGGAAGCGTTCGGGATACAGCTCGTACCAGTCCTTTAATACCGTGGACTTGAGCAGCTCGGTGTGGATAGCCGCAACTCCGTTCACATAGGAAGAACCGAACACCGCAATGTTAGCCATATGAACTGTGCCGTTTCTGATAAGGCGCATTACGGCGCGCTTATCCTGCGGAACGTTTCTGCGGTGCATCTCGGACTCAAACGCCTCGTTCAGCATTATCATAACGCTGTATACTTCGGGTACTATGCGTTCAATAAGGCGGCTGTCCCACTTCTCCAGCGCTTCCTGCATGATGGTGTGGTTGGTGTAATTGAACACCTTTTTAGCCACCCCGAAAGCCTTGTCGAAGCTCCAGCCCTCGTCACGCATAACAACGCGGATAAACTCCGGCAGTGCGATAACGGGGTGTGTGTCGTTCATCTGAATGCTGTTGTAATCAGCGAAGTTCTCCATCGTGCCGAAAAGCTTCTTGTGCTTTCTGATGAGGTCAGCGACAGCGGCTGCGCTGAAGAAATACTCCTGCTTCAGGCGGAGGATCTTACCTGCCTCGGTTTCGTCGTTTGGATAGAGTACGCGGGAGATATCCTCGGCGGTGCGCTTCTTCTCGCCCGCCTCGGCAAACTTGCTCTGGTTGAACAGGCCGAAATCGAATTCATTGTCGGTCTCCGCCTGCCACAGGCGCAGAGTGCCGACATTCTCGGTGCCATAACCGATAACGGGATAATCGTACGGAACAGCGTTCACGTCGCCGTCTGCATAATGTACGACAACAGTCTCCTGCTCACGGCGAATGCTCCAGGGGTCGCCGTATCTCTGCCAGTCGTCGGCGGTTTCGGTCTGGAAACCGTCCTTGATGCCCTGCTTGAACAGACCGTACTTGTAGCGTATTCCGTAGCCGTCCAGCGGGAGGTCGAGCGCAGCCGCGCTGTCCAGGAAGCACGCCGCAAGTCTGCCAAGACCGCCGTTTCCGAGCGCAGCGTCCTCTACTTCCTCAAACTCGGAGATGTCCACGCCGAGTGCCTTTAATTCCTCGGCAGTGCTGTCCAGAATACCCAGGCACAGCAGGTTGTTATATACTGCGCGTCCTACCAGGAACTCCATCGACAGGTAGCTTGCCTTGCGCGCCTTGTCGTGCGCCATGCGGCTCTTGTCCCACGCCGGGGAGAGCTCCTCCATAACGAGCTTTGAAACTGCGCAGTGCAGCTGATTTGCGGTAAGCTCCTTGGGCTGTGCGCGGTACTCCTTTTCACAGAGGGAGACCAGTTTTTCCTTGAAATTTTCGATCTTCATAAAAATGCTCCTTTCAGTAACTTATTTCTTCCCGCGCTTCTTCACGGCGGGCTTTCTGTTGCATATTTCAGTGAGTCTGCTGAGATATTCTGCGCTCTCCTCGGTGAAGTCGCACTCCAGCGTTCTCCAGCGCCAGTTATTGCCGACTGTGGACGGGACGTTGATACGCGCCTCCGTGCCGAAGCCGCAGAGCTCCTGCATGGTGGTCATAGCCATGTCCGCGGTGCTCTTCCATGCAATGTCTATGAATGCCTTGGGAAGCTCCGCAGCCCTGCGGATACCCAGGTACTCCCTGACGAACTTCTTCGTTTCGCGGTCGAGGTCGTTGAACCAGCCGAGCGCCGTATCGCTGTCATGCGTGGACGTATAGACAACGCAGTTCTGCGAAGTGTAGTTCTGCGGCAGATACTCGCTCTTTCCGGTGGGTTCGAACGCAAATTGCAGTACCTTCATTCCGGGATAAGCCGCCTGTTTCAGCAGCTTTCTGACGGACGGCGTGATGATTCCGAGATCCTCGGCGATTATGCCGTCCTTTCCGGTCTGCTCCTTGATGACGCGGAACAGGTCGTACTTCGGACCCTCGCGCCACTCACCGCCGTGCGCCGTCTTGTTTCCGAACGGTATCGCATAGTAGCTGTTGAAGCCGATGAAGTGGTCTATGCGGACGATATCGTACAGCTTCTTTGCGAAGCTCATTCTGCCGACCCACCAGCGGTAGTTCTCCAGTTTCATTCTGTCCCAGTCGTATATCGGGTTGCCCCAGAGCTGACCGTCAGCGGAAAACGCATCCGGCGGGAATCCAGCGACTACCGTAGGAACCCTGTCCTTATCCAGCTGGAACAGCCGCGGCTCGCACCACACATCAGCGCTGTCCAGCGCGCAGTATATCGGGATATCGCCGATTATCCGGATCCCGCTGCTGTTGGCGTATTCCTTCAGTCTGAACCACTGCTGGAAGAACTTGAACTGTAAGAACGCGTAGAACTCCATGTCCCTTGCGTACTTTTTCTTCGCGGAAGCCACGGCGTTTGCGTCGCGCAGGCGCAGCGGCTTTTCCCAATCGCTCCAGCTCTTTCCGCCGTGGGCGTCTTTCAGCGCCATGAAGAGCGTATAGTTTTCAAGCCACGCGTTTTCAGCGACGAACGTCCTGTAATCCGCGGAGGAGCTGCCGTTTTTATCCTTTGTGAAACGCGCGAAAGCGAGCTTCATGACCTTGTAGAAGTTATTGTACATGGTCTCGTAATCTATGTACCTGGGATCCTCGCACCACTTGACATCAGCAAATTCGCTGTGCTTCAGCAGTCCCTCCTCCTCCAGCGTTTCAAGGCTGATGAAGTAAGGGTTTCCCGCGAAAATCGAAAAGCTCTGATACGGAGAATCCCCGTAGCTTGTCTGCGACAGCGGGAGTATCTGCCACAGACTCTGACCGGCACTTTTGAGCCAGTCAACAAAATTGTATGCCTCCCTGCCCATCGTTCCTATGCCGTATTTGTTCGGCAGGGACGCGACATGCAGTAATATACCGCTTTTTCTCATGTTGTCCTCCATTGGTCTTTTTTCTCTAAATTCTGCTCACTGAGCCGCCTGAGCGGAACTGCGCCCGCAGAGTCACGTGACTCGCCTCGGCGCTGTTGTCTATCATATTCACCAGCATACGCACAGACAGACTTGATATCTGGTGGATAGGCTGGGCAAATGTCGCTATCCTGGGATTGCTGTATTCAGAGATCTCGATTCCATCGAAGCCGAGCACTGAAATATCTTCCGGCACACGCTTCCCCATATCAAGAAACGCCCGGACTGCACCCACCGCGATTATATCCGACATGGCGAAAACCGCCGTCATGTCCTTGCACTTGTGATAAAGAGCCACCGCAGCTTCATACGCTGAGCTGAACGTATACGCGCACAACTCGCTGTCCGGAGTGGGTAATCCGTGTTCGCTGCACACGCTGCAAAATCCGCTGTAACGCAGTCCCGACGGGCCATATGAACTCAGGTCGCCGCCGAGTATCCCGACCTTCTTGTGACCCTGTCCGAACAGCTGCTCCGCAGCAGCCCTGCCGCTCTCGAAGTCGTCAATGCTGACAGAGGAAAGATTCTCGAATGCAAGTTCCTCCGCGTTCGCCGTACTCAGTACGCACGGCACAGTTATCTGTGAAAAGCTCCGGCTGAAATTACGCATATCGCCGCCCAGGAATATCATTCCTGCCGGCTTCTGCTCCACGCACAGCCGCGCCGCGAAAAGCACTTCGTCCTCCTGCTCGTCTATGTAATTCACTGCGATCTGGAATCCAGCCGCTGCCGCCGCCATCTGTATCTGCTCAATCAGCGGGGAAAAGAACAGGTTGCTGCTTCCGTTGACTATCAGCAGTATCGTTTTCTCGGCGCTCTGGCGCATTCTGCGCGCATTGCCGTTGGGAGTGTAGTTATACTGCTTTATCACCGCGTTTATGCGTTCGCGGGTCTGCTCGCTTATCTCGCTGCTGCCGTTAAGCGCCCTGGAAACCGTGCTCACTCCGCAGCCCGCAAGCCTTGCAATATCTTTGATAGTCAATTTATCACCTCCGGTCGAAGAACTTCCGAAAACGTTTCCGGTAAATAGATTGTAACATATATTTCACCATTTTTCAAGTGGTTCAGAAAATTTTACGTTTTGCACAATTTCCACGTGCTCCGTTTGGTACTAAGCACAACTGAGCGCCAATCGCTGCGCTGTTTCACAGGTTTCAGGAAAAAAATCCGCACACATTCCAGAACGACATACGCCAGCTGATATACGAATTCTCCAGTGCAGGAAACGGTTCCGAAACTTTCCCGAAACCCGCATGACTTTCCCATTGACATCATGGTTCTCCTCTGTTATAATGTACAGGGGAATTATCCCACACAAAATTCATAGAGGTAACATATGAAACGACTTCTCAACGATAACTGGCTTTTTGCGAAAGCCCCCGCCGGGACGCAGATAAGCGGAATATCCGTACTGGACTTCCGTCCTGTGGATATCCCGCATGACTGGCTGATATGCGATTCAAATGCGCTGTACGAAACTTCCTGCGGAGTTTACAGGCGTACGCTTGAATACAGCGGCGAGGGCAGCGTGCGGCTGTATTTCGGCGGAGTTTACATGAACTGCACGCTCTATGTAAACGGTGCTGCCGCCGGAGAAAACAAATACGGCTACTCCTCATTTGAGATAGACATAACGAAGCACCTGCGCCCCGGAGAAAACGAGCTTGTAATGCTGGTGCGCCACGACGCGCCGAATACGCGCTGGTACTCCGGCGCCGGTATCTTCCGCGACGTCGTTCTGATAACCACCGGCAGCAGCTACCTCGCCACCGATGGAGTGTATTTCCATGCCGGGCGCTCCGGCGACTGCTGGAACTGCCGCGTGTCCGCGGAGGTCACAGGCTCCGGAGAGGTTCGCATAACGCTCGGAAACAGCGATAACACGCTGTACTCCGGCGGCTGCGGTGAATTCACGATCCCGCACAGCGACGAGAACATCTGGGACATCGAGCACCCGGTTCTTCTCACGCTCACCGCCGAGCTTATCAGCGGCGGCGAGGTAATAGACAGCGTAACGCAGAACGTCGGACTGCGTACTGCGGAATTCACCCCGGACGGCGGATTCTTCCTCAACGGACGTCATGTGAAGCTGCACGGCGTATGCCTGCACCACGACCTCGGACCGCTGGGCGCGGCGTTTAATAAAGAGGCTCTGCGCCGTCAGCTGATATCCATGCAGGAAATGGGCGCGAACGCCGTACGCACCTCCCACAACATGCCGGATAAAGCATTCATGGAACTTTGCGACGAGTTAGGAATACTCGTTGACAGCGAAGCCTTTGACATGTGGGAGCGCCCCAAGACCGAATTCGATTACGCGCGATTCTTTGACGACTGGTACGAACGCGACGTTGCTTCCTGGGTACGCCGTGACCGGAACCACCCATCCGTTATAA
>CAKSHT010000003.1 GCA_934457235.1 uncultured Oscillospiraceae bacterium | reverse complement strand
GGTACTCCCTGGAGGTCATGTATCCGTAGATCACCGGGCTTTCCGGCAGGTAGCCTATCTTCACGGGCTTTCCATCGCCGATGATTATTTCTCCCTCGTCCTTGGGAATTATGTTGGTGATGATGTTCATTGTCGTCG
This sequence comes from uncultured Oscillospiraceae bacterium, assembly GCA_934457235.1. Classification (GTDB taxonomy): domain Bacteria; phylum Bacillota; class Clostridia; order Oscillospirales; family Ruminococcaceae; genus CAG-115. Next base: position 45,294 of record CAKSHT010000003.1, on the reverse strand, counting down.
TCTTTCCGCAGCCGTTACGCCCCAGGAAGCCGTAAACATCGCCCTTTTCAATGTCCATGCTCAGACCCCTGAGCACGGAATAGGAGCCGTATTTTTTATACAGGTTCCGTATTCTGACCAAATCCCTCACCCTTTCTTATAGTCATACTAGAATTTTACAATATATTTCGGTGTTTGTCAATAGATATAATAAATTATATAAAACAGAAAATCCCTCATCGCAAAGCGACGAGGGAAGATTTCTGTAACCAATAACTTATGTCAAAGTTATACTGCTCTCTGTACAAGACCGGAGCGCAGGCAGCGTGTGCAGGCATTAACTCTGCAGGGAGTACCATTAACGATAGCCTTTACCTTCTTGACATTGGGCTTATAGGTTCTGTTGCTGCGTCTGTGAGAGTGGGATACCTTAATACCGAAGGTAACGCTCTTGCCGCAGATTTCGCATTTTGCCATTTGAAGCACCTACCTCTCTTGTGTAGTGGATTTTTTCAGTAACGTATAATATTTTATCAGAAACAACGAGAAAATGCAAGTGTTTATTATGTATTTACGCGATTTTTGTAGGATGTCACAAACATTCCTTTCTTGCGCCCTTGATAATCAGCATTATGCCCACAAAGCTTGTCCCACATACCCAAAATTCAACATTCAGAGCATTATAAGAACTTTTCAGCATGCAGGACATTTAATTATAGTCGATATATCCAAGAGATAATGTCATTTATTGCTCAGCCTGGAATCCCCGACAATGTATTCGGCTGGATAATGGGAAAAATCGGCACTGGCTTTGCATTATATCTCATACCGCTTGCGGCAGTGATGATTGTTTCCGTGCTGGTAAAAAAGAAGTACGCTGTTAATGCCTTAAACATAACGTCGGCGTTGCCTTTAAGCAATGCCGCCGTTGTTTATTTACATTACAGTGTTACGAATCCGACCTTCTTCTGTACCTTCTGGAGGGTCTTTCTGGAGGTCTTGAACGCCTTTTCAGCGCCTTTCTTCATGCAGTCTTCAAGGTAGCTCTTGTCCGCGAAGATACGCTTGAACTCGCTCTGCATGGGAGCCAGCATATCAGCGACAGCCTCGCCGACCGCAAGCTTGAAATCTCCGTATCCCTTACCAGCGAACTCGCTCTCGATATCCTCAAAGGACTTGCCGGAAACCGCGGAGTAAATGGACATCAGGTTGATTATACCGTCCTTGCCCTCCTTGGCGCATACGACGGTATCGCTGTCGGTCACTGCACGCTTGAACTTGCGGATAATAGTGTCCTTGTCATCCAGTATCCATACGCTGGCGTTGGGGTTCTCGTCGGATTTGGACATCTTCTTTGTCGGCTCCTGCAGGGACATTACTTTCGCGGTGGTCTTTGTGATATAGCCGTCAGGCATTGTGAACACATCGCCGTAAATTCCGTTGAAGCGCTGCGCGATGTTTCTCGCAAGCTCCAGATGCTGCTTCTGGTCGATGCCGACAGGAACAAGGTCAGCCTGGTACAGCAGGATATCCGCAGCCATAAGCACAGGATATGTGAAAAGGCCTGCGTTTACGTTGTCGGGGTGCTTCGCGGATTTATCCTTGAACTGAGTCATTCTGGACAGCTCGCCAAACTGCGTGTAGCAGGAAAGTATCCAGCTCAGCTCCGCGTGATTGGGATTGTGTCCCTGTACGAACAGCGTTGACTTCTCAGGATCAAGACCCGCAGCGATGAGCAGCGCATAGCTCTCCTTTATCTGATTGCGGAGCTTTACGGGATCCTGTCTTACTGTGATGGAATGCAGGTCAGCAATGCCAAAATAGCAATTATAGTCGTTCTGGAGCTTTACCCAGTTTTGCATTGCTCCGAGGTAATTTCCCAGGTGCGGGGTATTGGTCGGCTGAATAAGGCTCAGCATGTTCTTTTTCTGTTCTTCCATGATGTTTTTCCTTTCTGCATTGGTTTTTTAGGAAAACAAAAACCGCCCTGCGGCAGGCATAATAAGCCTGCCATAAGGACGGATCAAAATTCCGTGGTGCCACCTTAATTCACGGCGAAAGCCGCGCTCTCTTCGGATACGCAAGATACCCTGACGATTAACGCTCGCCGCACGTCGCAGAATACTCGGTAAAAAACCTTTGACTGCGCCCTCAACGGTCCATTTATATACCCTGCGTTCTGCGGCATTCCCAGCTGACGCGGAATAACTCCGACGTCTTGCCGCTCTCTGTGAGTGCACAGGTATTTTTATCTCCGTATCACCGGTTTAAAGGGCAATTTTATTGTTCACAAGTATTTTATCACAATGTCGCAGATTTGTCAAGTGCAATTATCTGAGCAGTTCCTTTGCAGCGGCGCCGAGTATCTTCACGCCTTTTTCTATCTGCTCATCCGTGGGCGTTGAGTAATTCAGTCTGAACGAATGGGATACCGCGTGCTCGTCTGCCGTGAACGCATTTCCGGGTACTACAGCTACCTTACGCTGTACGGCGCCCTTGCAGAACTCGTTCATATCGTACTTATCCGGCAGGGTCGCCCAGATGAACAGACCGCCCTGCGGGTGCGTAAAGCTGATGAAATCCGGAAGCTCACGCTCCAGCCCCTCCAGCATCAGGCTGCACTTATGTCTGTAGATAGCCCGGAGCTTCTTCAGATGCTCGTCGAAATCCACCGTTGTAAGGAAGCGGTAGGTCAGCATCTGCGCCCAGATATTTGTATGCACCGTACTTGTCTGCAATCCTACGACGGCCTTTGCGACTACATCGGAGGCGCCCAGCAGATAACCTACGCGCAGTCCCGGAGCGAGCGTCTTGGAGAACGTACCGCAGTACAGCACGTTGCCCTTTGTATCAAGCTCCTTGATGGACTTCACGTCCTCGCCCTCGAAGCGCAGTGCGCCGTAGGGATTATCCTCCAGGATATAAACGCCGTACCTCTCGGCAAGCGCCAGTATCTCCCGGCGGCGCTCAAGCGTCGTGGTCTTGCCCGTGGGATTCTGGAAGTTCGGGATAGTATAGATGAACTTAGTGGTGGGATTTGCCATTAAAGCCTCCTCCAGCTTCTCCGGTATCATTCCGTCATCATCCATCGGAACGCCCTCCAGCTTAACGCCGTAGCTTCTGAACGCGTTCAGCGAGCCTACGAACGCAGGATCCTCGCAGATTATCACGTCGCCCTCGTTGCAGAGTATCTTGGCAGTGGTTTCGATAGCCTGCTGTGCGCCGCTGGTTATTACCACCTGGTCTCCGTCGCGGAACAGTCCCTTTTTCGTAAGGTCGTTTTTAAGCCACTCGCGCAGCTTGGGATAGCCCTCGGTGATGGAGTACTGTAGTGCGTTTATAGGCTCCTCGCGGAATATATCCGCAGATAGCCTGGCTATAGTGTCCACCGGGAATGCCTCTGGTGCGGGGTTTCCCGCAGCGAAGCTTATTACCTCAGGGTCAGCAGTGAATTTAAGTATCTCGCGGATAGCAGAGGGCTGTAATCCGGATACGCGGTCAGAAAACGGTTTTAACATGCAGATACGTCCTTTCTTGATGAGGTTACTACATTGATTATACCACAACGCACGGCGGTTGTAAAGCACATTTCTGCATTAACCGCAGCCTGCCGGCATATAATCAACCAAAAACAACATAAGGAGGTACATCATGGACGACATGAAGAAGCTTGTTGAAAAATACAAGCGTGAACTGATGGAATACAGCCGGGCAGCCGCTCCGGGAAAGCTGGAATTCCCGGAAATGCTCCCGGAGGAGCCAAAGGATACGCAGGAGCCGTCCCCGCCGCAGGATACGCCGGCTCAGCCGCAGGTACTCCCCGCAGACGCCGCGCCGGAAGCTCCGCGTGCTCCGACGATAATCAGCTGGTCGCCGGATCAGACCGCCGCCAGCGACCTTGAGAAGTACTTCTCTGAGCTTTCCATACCGGCAGACGAAAGCCGGCAGTCCCAGGAACCGCAGAGCGCTCCGGCGGCCACGGACAGCACGGACGATTTCACCACGCTTCCGCCGCAGTTTACGGACGAAGCTCCACAGAACGACTTCACGAACAACGCCGTAGACGTCGAAAACAACAACATCAAGTACATCAACGAGCCTGAACAGCCCGCACCGTTCCAGCGGGAAGGGGAAAACACCACCGCCGACCCGGCGCAGTTCGAAAGCATAGGCACTATCCCCGAAAGCGGACAGTCCCCGGACGAACAGCTCGGCCGCCGCAGCTTTGAGAACCAGCAGCCTGCGGTCAATTCCCGCGATGACGTGAAACCGCTTGTACAGAACGAAAACGACAATTTCCCGGACTACCCCAAGGAACCGGAGTACACCGACCTTGACGAATTTCTCCGGGCGAACACGCGGCAGGGTTCGCTGCGCTTCCGGACATACACGGCGCGTAACGCGCTCCCCGTACCGGGCGCAAACGTAAAGATATCAAAAATCATCGGTGGCAGCCGTCACATATTCTACGACCTCACGACCGACGAAAGCGGTCAGACCCCTGTGGTGAATGTCCCCGCGCCCTCCAGCAGCCTTTCCCAGACCCCGAACTGCGCCGTGCAGCCCTATTCGCTCTATGATGCCGACATCACGGCAAAGGGGTATATTCCTATTTCTATACGCGGGCTGCCCATATTTGAGGGTATCCTCTCGGTCCAGCGTACTGCAATGGTCCCCTCCATCGGCATTGGCGAAAAGGAGACCATCGCCGAAACCGAGCCTGACCTTACGGAGGTGCCCGATGCCTGATATTTCCACACCATCTATTCCGGAAACAATAACGGTACACCTCGGACCGCCCAACTCCCCGGCGGATAACGTCACGCTGTCCTTTCCGGACTACATAAAGAACGTGGCGAGCAGCGAGATATATCCGACCTGGCCGGAAGCCGCTATCCGCGCGAACATCTACGCCCAGGTGACATTCGCTCTCAACCGCGTTTACACCGAGTGGTACCGCAGCCGCGGATACAATTTTGATATAACCAGCTCCACACAGTACGACCAGGCGTTCGTTTACGGCCGGAATATCTTCAACAACATCAGCAACATCGTCAATGAGATATTCAATAACTACGTGATACGCCGCGGGACTGTCGAGCCGCTGTTCACGCAGTTCTGCAACGGTACGTCCGTGACCTGCCAGGGGCTTTCCCAGTGGGGGACTGTCGAGCTTGCCAACCGCGGCTACACGCCCTACGAGATGCTTCAGTACTACTATGGCAGCGATATAGATATCGTCCGTAACGCCGCGGTCGAGCCGTTTATCGGCAGCTACCCGGGAACTCCGTTCGGTATCGGCAGCTCCGGCAACGAGGTGCGAACGATACAGGTGGAACTGAACCGCATCGCGGACAACTACCCCGCGATCCCCAAGATAACCCCGGCGAACGGATTTTACCGCGAAAACACCGCCGAGGCAGTCCGGGTGTTCCAGGGAGTTTTCGGACTTCCGCAGACCGGCATCGTGAATAAGGCGACATGGTACCAGATAAAGTACATTTATGTTGCCGTCAAGAATCTCGCGGAGCTGACCTCCGAAGGACTGCGTCCGTCCGAGGTCGAGGAGAATTTTCCGGAGCAGCTCAGCAATGGCGATTATGGGATCTTCGTCAGCTACCTGCAATACTACCTCAACGTCATCGCGTACTTCAATCCCGAGATACCCTCCGGACCGGCAAACGGTGTTTTCGGCAGCGATACCGAGCGCCAGGTAAGGGCGTTTGAGCAGTTTTACGGGCTTAACCCCGACGGTGTCGTGGACTTCGCCACATGGACTACAATCCAGGAGATATTCAACAATATCCTCAGCGGACTGCCTGAGGGATACGCCGGGAACACCGCGGCACTGTACCCCGGATACGTCCTCACTCCAGGTCTGAGCAACAACGATGTACGGGCGTTCCAGACCTACCTCAACGTCATCGGAAGAACCTACCGTGATATACCGGAGATCCCTGTAACCGGGTATTTCGGACCGCAGACCGAGGAGGCAGTGCGGGTATTCCAGGAGCTTTTCGGACTTCCGGTTTCCGGAGTCGTCGGCGCCCCGACCTGGGACGCAGTGTCAAAGGAATACAATTTCATACGCTTTGGAACGCAGCGAACCGGATAAAAAAATATCCCCTGGTCTTTCGACCGGGGGATATTTCTGTGTCGCATAAGATCATGAATAACGCTTCTGATACATGAAATCCTTAACTTCCTTGACAACGAATACCGCAATGATACCGAGGCAGAGGACGATGGAAAGAATGTACATAACAGCGCAGATTATGTAGTTATAGCCTGCGAAGCTGTAGCCCTGTCTAGCCATGTCAGCGATCTTGGAAGCGCGTGCGCCGAATACCGTGAAGATGGAAGAGAAGTTGTTGGAAGCGATCAGAATATACAGCGCCAGCGTACCGAACTTGGAGAAGCCGTAACCGCACCACATTGCAGCAGCCAGGAACAGTGTAACACCGCCGTAAAGAATGATGTACATATAATCCATAGCGCCGAACTGTAAGTAAGTAAATACCAGCTTGTCGTACATCAGTACGGCTACCATTGTCACAGCGAAGCTGAGGATAAGGGAGCCAACGCCGATAAGCAGTGCGATGAACGGCTTTTTCTCGCCGTCAGAGTGCTTGAAGCTGAACTTGCTCTTGATCTTTGTGAATGCGAATACTGCAAGGGCAGCGGAAGCAATGCACGCGAGTATCAGGAATACAGTAGCGATCCACCACTTGGATGTCATGCCATTGTTGCTGAGCCATGCGGTCGCGGATTCGTCGCCGGTCTTTGCAAGCGCCTTTGTAGGATTGTAGGTCTTGACTACCCATGCGAAACGCTCAATTATAGCTACCAGGTCGGTAACAGCAATAACAGCGCCGAATGAGAAGAAGTACAGCAGCGCCCACTCGCCGTCGCGGGTGTAAGCGATAGCGCCGATAAGCGCAATACCCAGGAGGAGTACCAGCACGATGCCCTGAACGATGGAAGTGTCATTGCCGCTTCCTACCCAGCCGATAATGATGGACCAGTTGCCGCCCTGAAGTGTAAGGCTTCCATAAGCAGCCAGCGCGAAATTCGTGAAAACAGTTACCGCAGCCATAGCTGCGAACATTATGCCGCCGGTTATGCCGCGCTTCCACATTGCGGAGCGCTCTTCATCGGTAAACAGCATGTCGTCTGCGTATTCATCGGAGTTCTGGTATACGCAGAAAACGCATCCGACAAGGCAGATAACAGCGTCGATAATGCCGAACGCCTTGATGGAGTTTCTGTAAACGAGGTTAGCAAAGGGAATAAGCAGCGGGACCATGCCGATGACAGCCTTTGCGCCGAATACGGAAATAAGATAGGACTTTGCGAAAGAGAAGCCCTTGTAGAAGCAGAACGCAAGCACCAGAAGAATACCAGTGATAACCAGGTATATCAGTATGATATTAACGATGGTGTCCCAGAGAGACAGTATGATCTGGTTGTTGGCGATCTCAGCTTCAGAAGCGAAGGTCTTGCCGAAGAGCTTGACGATACATGTCTTGCCTTCCTCGTTATAAGCGTTGCACTGGCTGTAGACCGGATTTATGAAAAGCGGCTTCATTACCAGAAAGAATGTAACAACAGCCTCTATAACAGCGAAAGCTGCCATACCAATGCCAATTTTCTTGTGCATGGGTGTGGAACCTCCTGCTGCGGCGTTATTTACTGCGGCAGATGTCATTAAGTAATTCCTCCTAATCAGAACGGCGCAGGCGCATAATCCCCGGCGCACTGCTCCATGCTATATAATTCTATTAAATTATAACATATTCCCGCGGGATTTGCAAGCGACACTTACCAAAAACGGGCATGCGCTTTCCACAAATTTTGTTCAAAATATTTGTGCAAAAAACAGATTTTCGCGCTAATCGACCCATTATCCGGAAGTTTCGGCGGAATATACGTCACCGACGTCCCTGCCAAGGTCGCAGGTGTAAACAAATTCCACCACGTCGCCCTCGGAAAGGACGTAATTTGAAGCGGATGTATCCGGAAACTTCCCGTTCACCCTGTACATCCAGCCGCTCAGCTCCCCGAACCCGAATTCACTGATATATCCTATGCTGCGGACATAAGTGCCATACATGCCGCCCGTGTAATCCACCCGGACTTTCTGAGCCCGCGCCGCCGATGTCAGCGCGTCAAACGCCGAAGCGCCCTCCGGCAGCGAAAGTCCGCACTGAGCTATCACTATGCCGTCCGGCGGGATAACATCGGCGGGATTTACGTCCTCGTCTATACTGTCCATATCGTCCAGCGCCGCCAGGCAGTCCGCTGAGAACGTCACATGAAGTCCTCCGGTGACGCTCTGCGCATAATATTCGTCCGCCGTCCGGATATCCAGCAACCACACTCCGCCGGAGAGCGCCGCAAGCAGTACCGCCGCCGGTATCAGCATTTTTCTGCGCTTAACGGCAAAAAATATCACGCACACCAGCGCACCCGCTCCGGACAGCCCGGAAATGATGATCTTTATATGTGTTCCGTTAAATACTCCGTTATCCGCCGCGTCCGCTGCCTGTGTTGTTTCCGGCTGTTCCGACGAAGTTTCAGACGTTACAGCGGCATTTTCCGTAATTTCAGAGGTGTTATCCCCGGTCTGGCTGTTCGCGAACTTCCCGAACAGACTTTCACCGCGCTCCGCCAGCTCCAGCGCCGTAAGCGCTTCCATAGCCTGGGCGGTAGCCATTGAATTTATCTCGCCGTCCGGCAGGTGCGCATAACCTCCTTCGCGGTGATATTCCTCCAGCTGTGAAGCCGCCGAAAGCGCCTTTTCCGTGTATCCCGCCGCCGAAAGCGCCATAACCGCCTGCGCCGTGCTCTCGCAGTTACGCACGCCCATTGTAGAGTATGTTTCAAAGCCGCTCAGCCACTCCGCTCCGCGCTCCGCCGCCCGTGAAGCCCCCGGTACATCCGTGCCGCACAGCGCATAGACCGCCGCCGCTGTGATATCCACATCTCCGTTGTCCCCGAACAGCGAGAAGCTTCCGTCATCATGCTGCTGCGAGATGATATATTCCGTCAGCGAGTCCGCAGTATTCACGGCATTTTCCGGAGCTTCAAGCCCCGTTACATTTATCGCGATAAGCGCCCAGATATACGCGTTGAAGCCCTGCTTGTCCAGAAAGTCGCAGTCAAACGCCCCGAGCCGAACCGCCTGCGAAGCGTCGCCGCCTGTCACGGCTATGCATATTGCCGAGCGCTGATATTCCGTGGGGCGGATGAACGCACCGCCCTCAGCCAGCTCAGCGATGTGTTTTTCCACCGAGGAGGCGTATTTTTCCGCGCCGTCAGCACCGTTGAGCCTTGCGTAGCAGTACGCTGCCCAGTCGGCAGTTCCGCTTTCCAGACCGTCCCAGAAACTCTCCGCGCCGCGCTGCTCCATGAAATACCTGAAGCACTCGTTTATCCTCCGGAGCCGCTCTGGCTCCGCCGGGGCGGAAAAAGCGGTCTGCACCGCTATGAACAATGCAGTGCAGACCGCCGTTAATATTCCAGTAAAGCGCTTCATTACTTCTTCTTGCTCAGCGCGATGCCAGCACCTGCCAGGAGAACAGCAGCGAATGCTACAGCGGCGCCCTCAACGCCGGTGGAAGGAGAACCCTTTTCGGTGTTGTCTGCGTCTGCGGAAGTGTCGGCAGTTTCAGCGGTTGTTTCGTCAGAAACAGCGTTCTCAGTGGAAGCGGTCTCTGTAAGAGCCTTGCTCAGACCGTCAACGGCATTGTCGATATCCTCCTGGGTAGCCTCGTACTGTGCGAGAACCTCCATAGCTCCGGAGAAAACGTACTCGTTGATGTCAGCGTCTGCTGCTTCCGCGCAGAGCTTAACAAGCTCGGACTTCTTGGTCGCTTCCTTGAGGGCAGCCGCGCCGCCCCAGGAAGAATTGTCAACGCCGAGGTCAGCTCCGTAACCATATACGGTGAAGGAGAATACAACGACATCGCCGTCAGCCGGTGTGTAGTCGCCGATACCAACCTGCGCATATTCGTCGTTCACGAAATATGTCCAGCCGCTCTCTGCAGTGTAGTCCAGTGCGCTGAGGTAGCCCTCGGTGTTTCTGCCGGTCATCTCCGGGCAAACTGCGCTGATCGCTTCGGGGACCTCGGTTTCAAGGTCGGTGTCGGCAAATGCAGTGACGTATGCGCCGTAGCCTGTGTCTTCGGAAAGCACGTCAGCGGCTCTCTTTACAACGTCAAGACCGTTATCACCCTCATAGAATGGCACCTTCTCAGGCTCTACAGTGAAGCCCTGGCCGATGGTGGTCTTATCAGCCATGAAATATACGTAACCAGCCGGCTCGTTATCAGCGGCAAATGCGCTGAAAGAAACCGCACTGAATGCAACAGCCGCAGCTGCCGCAGCAGAAATAGCTCTTCTGAAATTCATTATTATGTTCCTCTCTGTTCTGTGGGGCGCAAGCCCCGGACGATCTCACCCGTGCAGACATCGGGCGGTTCTTTTATAGTATCAACTGTCTGCGCTAACTCATACATTATATACTATTTTCCCGAAATTGTCAACCTTTTGACGAACTTCTTGCAGAAAAAAGGCGCACGGAACGGATAGATCCGCGCCGTGCGCCGTATTATTCAGTCGAATTCCGCCAGGAGATCTTCCAGCGGGAGCATTATTATCTCAGCGTTTTCAGCTCCGCCGCCGGATACCCCGATGTAATATTCACCGCAGTCAAACACCGCTGTATCTTTAAGCACTGAAGTATCCGCGCCCCGCAGGTCGTCCGCGATCCCGGTGCCCAGGCGCTTTAAAAACGCTTCTTTCTGCACCCATAGGCGGATAAAATCCTCACCGGAGCTTACCAGCGGACGCTCTGCGTCGCTCAGCACCCGCGAAAACAGACGTTCACTCACGCGGCGGCTCTTGCGCTCGATATCCGCGCCGACCTCGCCGTCTGCGGAGAACGCCGCACATACAGCGCCATCCGTATGCGATATCGAAAACTGCACGTCGCTGCCGGAAAGATACGGTTTCCCGAAAGGTCCGTGGTCGTAGCGCAGCTTATCCCTTGGGATACCGCTCATGTGGCTCAGCTCAGAAGACACAAGCAGCCCGGCGGTCAGCGCCAGGAGCTTGTCGCCGTCGCTGCGCTTTTTGGCTATCCTGTTCCGGCGAAGCTGAGAAACGCACGGAAGATACTTTTCGGCCGCTGAAAAATCCGCCCCGCTGATATCAACGATAATGACCCTGACTGGCATATCAGCCGATGATATACCACTTGCCGCCTGCCTTGGCAAGTCTTACAGCACCGGTATCCGTATTGATGTAATCGCTGAGGGAAGCTGTATCGCCGTCAACAGTTGCAGAAAGCTCTACGTCGTATGCCTTGGTGATAGTGCCGCAGTCAGCCAGAATCGCTTTCTGATCGTCTGTCAGAGAATTTTTGCAGTCAGTGAGCTTGGTCGCGGTTATCTTTATGCTGTCGGCAGCGGCTGCAAGTTCAGCGGCGTCAACGCCGGACTGTTCAATAAGTGCTGCATAGTACTGGTTGATGAAATCCTCCATGGACATACCGGCGTACTCCTTGAAAGAATCCTCCAGAGCTTTCATATAGGACTCAGGATATACGTCCTTGATCGCACCGTACATATCGCCGGTTATCGCTTTCTTGACGTATGTATTAAGAACGTTCTCGATCTCCTTCTTGTCAGCCGCAGTGGTGTCTGCAGTGTTTGTGAGGAGCGCTGCGAGCTTCTTGCAGGAATTGGTGCCCTTGATGGTGACCTTGCCGTTCTTGCCGAGCTTTATGCTCTTGGGAGTGCCGGCAACCTTGCCGCCCTTGTTTACTGTGAACTTACCGCCGAGCGTTACGGCAGCCTTGTTCTTGCTGAATGTTATGGTACCGGAATTGGAAATGGTGCTGCCGCTGTACGCTACCAGCTTACCGGTAACTACCACGGAAGCGCCGCTCTGTACCGCCAGCTTGCCGCGTACATTCAGTGTTCCCTTTGCGCCGACGGTGAGCTTCGCGCCCTTGTTCAGCGTGAGTGTAGCGCCCTTGGGGAGCGTTACCTTGCTGGTGATGGTAACGCTCTTTTTCAGAACGTACTTCTGACCAGCCTTCATTTCAGTCTTGCCGTCCCAGGTCTTTGCAGCGGAAGCGCCGTACTGCTGCTCTACCGTTACGGTCTGGGGAGCTGTTTCAGCAAACGCTGCGGTGGAAGCGCCTACCATGATCACAGCGCTCAGAATAAATGCTGTAGCCTTCTTGAACATTGTTTTTCCTCCTTGAATATAGGTTTTCATATAATTATCGGGCGATCCCGCCCGGTGGATCTGAGTTTATTCCGGGAAGCTGTCCCCGGCGTCGGATTTACGCGCAGTCTTGAACAGCGGGCTTTTCTTGGTGACAACGCGCTGCTCCGTGCCGCCGGAGGTACAAAGCTCCAGCGTTATCCTGCCGCTGTCGATCCTCGGATGACGCAGCACCCTGGAGCCGCATGGACTTACCGGCTCCCTTGCCGCGGCGATAAAGCAGAACTTCTCGTCCTCATACGGCGCGTCGCCGCCCTTAAGCTGCTTATGCAGTCTGCTCCGGGCAACTCTGACCGTAAAGTGGCACCAGTCGTTCTCCGGCAGCGGACAGGCATTCTCATGCGGGCAGGGCGCTGCGATATGCGCGCCCATGCTGATAAGCTGCTCCCGCGCCGCCAGTATCCTGGAATATCCATCGGGAGTGCCCGGCTCCACTATCAGCAGAAGTCCCTGTGTACTGTCCCACAGGCGTTTCACTACCGATTTGCGTGCACTCTCAGTCAGCTCGTTAAGGCAGTAGGAGCACATGACAAGCTCCGCCTTTTCGTCAAAGCCGCCGGTGATATCCCCCTGCTTCCATTCCGCCGGGATATCGCACAGCTCCGTCAGCCGCTTTCCTATGCTTATCATCTCCGGCTCGCGCTCGATACAGATAATTTCACCGCACCCGGCGATAAGCGCTGCCGCCTGTGTCGCCGCTCCGGTACCCGCGCCGATATCAAGCGCAGTCGAAAACTCCCGGCGCTCCTCCGGCAGGCATTCCAGAGTAAGCTCCAGCGCCCTGCCGACCGCCCCGAAGGTTGCCGGCATTCTCACCGCCGCATACGCCAGGATATCCCTCCGGCTGACAGCCAGCCGCTTTCCGCTGCCGTCGTTTCCGCGATAACGTCTGGAAAGCCCGTCCGCGGCGGCCGCAAGCGATTTCTGGTCCTCCTCGGACAACAGCCGCTCTATCTCGCCGCGCAATTCCGCAGGAAATTCCATCGTCTACCTCTCAGAAATAATTGTTGCGTATCTCCTTGGTTGCGAACGCGCCCTCCAGGGTCTGACCCTCGACATCGGGGTGAAGCCCGTCCTTGAGATACTTTCCTCTGCCGCCGATGACCTCGAATTTCTCGCAGATACCGCAGTTGCTGTAAGCGTCGATAAGCTGCACGGAAAGTCCGCGGCAGATCTTTGTCAGACACTCTATCGTCTTTTCGATCTTCTTGTTATGCTCCGGCGTTGCGGTCTGGATAGGAGTCATGACGAACACGCGGCACTCCGGGAAGTTCTCCTGTATCGTCTGAATGCACCATCTTGCGGCGCCCGCCTCAGTGAAAAGGTCGATGTTCTCGTTACCGGAAAGCTCCTTTCCGGTCAGCGCCTTATCCGGATCGCCGATGAATTCCGTAAGGTCGTTGGTGCCCATCGCAAACGCGAATATATCCGGAATCGGGAAGTTACCGCTCTTTACTTCCGCGAGGAAGCGCTGGATATGTACCACTGCGCAGTTGTTCGCGCGCTTCTGCATTTCCTCAGCGTCGTCGGTAGGCTCCCAGCCGTCGCTTATTCCCGCGAAATCCGGCGCGCCGTAGTCCTGCGTGGTCACGGCCTTTCCTGCGGCCTCAAGCGTACGCTTGTACCACACCGAGCTTCCCACTGCAACGTTGCTGTGGGACTTCATGCCGAGATTCCTGTAAACGTGGAAGCTCCACTGTTCACCGGCGGTTATGCTGTCGCCGTCTATTCCAAGATGCAATTCTTCAAATGCTGCCATATTCTTCTCCCTGTTTTTGAATTCTACAATATTTTACCACAAAATTCTCTGCTTGTAAAGGGGTTTGTGAATAAATTTATAACATCTGGTGCAGATAGACCCGCACCTAATGACGTCACAGAACGTCTATCTGCACGCCGCGCATTACGTCAAGCGCCCTGGCATGCGCCTGCGGATCCGCCGCCGCACAGGCCGCGGAGTCCACTACGACGCGGCTTTCCGGAAGCGCCGCCTTTGCGATGATTGCGTTGGATATCACGCAGATATCCGTCACCAGACCGCACAGTTCCACTTCGTCCGGCGCCATTCTTCGCAGGAGGTCAGCCAGCTCCAGAGAGCCGAACGCGGGCTTCTCTATCACGATATCCTCCGGCTTCACCGCCTGTGCTGTCTTTCCGTAAAGTCCGTGACCGGGAGTACCCTTAACGCAGTGCACTACCGGGAGCTTCCTGCCCTCGGCGGTGCTTAGATAATCTGCGCCGTGCGTATCCAGCGTGAATATCACCTGTCCGCCGTTCCGGCGGCACTCGTCGATCTTATCCAGAATGACCGGTTCCAGCTTCTCCGCGCCGGGGAAGCCGAGGGCGCCGTCCACGAAATCCACCTGATAATCTACTACGACCAGTGTTTTCATACTACCTCACTTCTTTTTGCGCAGGGCGTTCTTGCCCCAGTTCTCGATTACGCGCATCTGTCCACGCTCCACAGCCAGCGAATTCGCCGGAACGTTCTTTGTTACAGTAGAGCCTGCGGCGGTAGTCGCGTTCTCTCCGACCTCTACGGGCGCGATGAGATTGGTGTTGCAGCCAATGAACGCGTAATCGCCTATCTTCGTACGGAACTTGTTTATTCCGTCGTAATTCGCGGTAACGCAGCCGCAGCCGAAATTAACGCCCCTGCCTACGTCGCTGTCGCCGACGTAGGTAAGGTGAGCCACTGCGGTATTCACGCCGATGTCGCTGTTCTTTATCTCAACGAAATCGCCTATCTTTACGCCCTCGCGGATCGTAGTGCCAGGGCGCAGCTGTGCGAACGGGCCTATCTTGACATTGTTCTCGACAACGGAATCATACGCCTGGACGTTGTTCAGCCGGACGTTATCGCCGATGGTGCAGTTTTCGATATGGGAATTTGCGCCGATGGTGCAGCCCTTTCCTATCGTCGTATTTCCGAGAATAACGGTGTTCGGAAGTATCGTGGTGTCGCAGCCGATATTTACGTCAGTGCCGATGATTATGCCATCCAGGGTGATGAAGCTTACGCCGCTATCCATAAGCTGGCTGAGCTTTCTGAGCCTTGCGAGCTGGTTAAGCTCCAGCAGCGCGCCGCGGGTGTTCGCGCCGAGCACGATATCCGGGTTTTCGGACTTGTATGCGGTACGGCGGGACATCAGCTCCACGCAGTCGGTGAGGTAGTATTCTCCGGCGGCGTTGTTCGTAGAGAGCTTCGGGAGAGCCTCCTCCAGCTTCTTCGAGTCAAACCAGTACGCGCCGCTGTTGACCTCGCATATTTCAGCCTCCTGCGGGGAACAATCCTTCTGTTCGCGTATCGCCGCGAACTCGCCTTTCTCGCGGATTATTCTGCCGTAGCCCTGCGGGTCGTCGATATCCGCAGTGATGACCGTGACCTCGCTGCCGCTGGTCCGGTGCATTTCAAGGGAAGCTCTCAGCGTATCCGCGTCGATGAACGGAGCGTCGCCGTTGAGCACGCACACCGCGTCGCAGCGCTCTATGACTTCCATCGCGGAACGCGCGGCGTCGCCGGTGCCTTTCTGTTCCGCCTGGTGGCAGACCGTGATATTACCGCCGCGGGAGGTTATGTAATCCCGCGTAAGCTCCGCCCTGTAGCCCGTGACAACGGATATCTCATCAAATCCGAAATCCTCCGCGGCGTCCAGCACCCAGCCGAGCATCGGCTTGCAGAGCACCTCCGCCAGGACTTTCGGGCGCTCAGATTTCATGCGCTTTCCTGCGCCGCCCGCGAGAATTATACATGCTGTTTTCATCAAAAAACGCTCCTTTTTCGGACATAATGTCCTTGTATATTTATCCCCGGAAAGGGGTGATATTCTGTGGAATTCATTCTATATTTCATACTTCGCCGGATATTCGTGCGAACGGAGCTTACTACCGGGCACATCTCCGTGTCAAAGGGACTTATATTCCGGCGCCGCGCCGAGATCCCCCTGTCCGCCGTTACCAAAATTGAGATACGCCGCACGATACTGCTGCGCATTCTTCACGGAAAGCGCGTGGAAATAAGCACGCTCTCCGGCGGCGTGTGGTTCTATATGCGCTCAAGGGAGCGCATTCCGTTCCTGCCGGGATACGACGGGATAAGCGTCCGCGCAAGACCCATGCAGGCTATAGCCGGGGCGTTCATAGACACCAGGGCGCTCAGCGGAGTAATTACGTTCGGTCTGCTGCTAAACCGCACCGGAAACGTATTCGGAAGCGAAAGCTTCAGCCGGATAATATCGCTGCTGGCCGGCGCCGCCGATGAGATAACCAGACTGCTCAGCGCCCTGCGCATCGGAGTGCCGAGGGTCACGGCGTTCATCGTGGTGTTTATCGGCACGGCGTGGCTGTTCGTATTCTTCCGGAAGGCAATCGGCATGCTGCGCTTCCGGATTTCCTGCGAGGGCGGTTATATCACGATACGGCGCGGCGTGTTCACATTGTATGAGTGCCGTCTTGTCCGACATAACCTCACCGGAATACTGCGCTGTGACACCCTAACTACGCTCCTGCTGAGGTCTGCGCCGCTTTACGCCCACGATGTCATGCTGTTCCCGCCGCTGACCCGCCGCGATGCCGACCGCATGCTGTCAAAACTCTGCGGGATAAAGCCCCCGGAGGGACGCTCCGTAAAACCGCCGTTTTCCGCGCTTTTCGGACACTGTGCCGCGCCGTTCGGGTGGCTGGCGGTATTCTCCGGCGCGCTGATACTGACGTTCATTACCGAGCCTGTGGCGGCTGACCTGGTGCAGTCGCTGCTGTGGAGCGGCGCTGCGATAAGCCTGTGGTTCGCCGGGGCGTATATCATCTACATGCGGCTGAGCCGCGCCGCTCACGCCGGGGACGTCACTGCACTTGCGTTCCGCCGGGGCGCCCGGCTGTACACCGCAGTCTTTCCGGACCGAAAGGTCGTCATGACGATAACCGGACGGAATATATTCCAGCGCTTTTCGGGAATGTGCGACATAACGCTCGCCGTTGCCGGAAGAAAGCGCTACAGACTGCGCAACGTACCTTTCAGCGGGATAACACGCCTGTTCGGGAAATAATCAGTGCTTGTCCATCACCGCAATGTTCTTCACTCCGTAAAGCCGGAGGGCTTCAACGACCTCGGAGTCTATGCGCTCGCCGGGCATGACCACCGGAATTCCGGGAGGGCAAGGGGACTGTATCCCGCCGCACACCTCGCCGGCGGCATTCTCCACCGCCACGCGCTTCTGCGGCCCTAACACCGCTTCGCGTATGGAGATCTCCTTTTTCGGACGTATCACCGGATATACCGCCATCGGAAGCGGGGCGCCGCGGCTGACAAGCTCCAGCGCCGTTCTGGCGCGATCGCAGTCCTCCGGAGTGGTTATCGCGGAGAACAGCAGTACGACGTAATTCTCGTCGGACATCTCGCACTCAACGCCGCGTGCGCGGAGCTGCGCCGCGAAATCCTGCCCGCGCCAGCCCCAGGCTCTCGCGTTCAGCGTGATACGCAGTGGGTCGCTCTTTCTGATGGTATACCCGAACTTCACGAGATCGGATTTCAGACGTGATACGCTCACGCAGGCGCGGTTCACGCAGTCCGGGTCTGATGCTATGCGGTCGTTGAACTTATCCAGGCTGTCCATGATAAGATAGGACGGGCTGGTGCTTCCGAACAGCGACATCATTTCCTTTGCGCGGGAATAGTCCGTACCCTTTGAAAAGTGCAGATAAGCCGCGCCGGTCAGCGCCGGTAGCGTTTTGTGCGCGGACTCCGCCGACATCACCGGATATCCGAACTCCATCGGGTGCAGATAATCCTTTCCGAAAGCGGATTTGCTGACGAACCGCAGATATGCTCCGTGGGCGTTGTCGCATACCACCGGGATCTCCGGATTCTCAACGCGGCAGGTGCCGCCGTAATAATCTATATTTGTGATGAAAAGCGCGTCCGCGCCGGATACAGCGTCGGATGACATATCCACCGCCGCGCCCGGATATTCCTTCGGATACAGCCACATCACGTCCAGGTCGAGCAGCGCCGCCGCTGAAACAAGGCTCCTGTGGGAGCAGCGCCCGGCAGCTATCTTCTTGCAGCCGTCTGCCCGGAGCATCGCAAGCGCCGCCTGTATAGCAAGGGTGCTTCCTCCGGCGGAATAACAGGTGCGCTCCGCACCGAATATCCCTGCGGCTATCGCCTCGCTCTGAGCTATTATCCCGGCGGAGCTGTCGGTCTCGAAAAGGCTGTCAGCACCAGCGATCTCCGTTATATCCCGCGGAGTTTCGCCGTTATGCCCCGGCATATGCAGGCGAAGCGCGTCGCGCTTGCTGTATTCGTCAAGAAAGTCTGAAATCGGTGTTTTCATATGTATCTCCGGTCAAAAAACTATTGCGTCGTTATTTATTTCATAGGAATATTCGTTCTTCCATTTTTCAAGCTCGGCATCAAAAAGCTCGCTCTTTTTGGTTTCAAGGGAATACTTCCGTATTTCCTCTGCGCTTTCGCTGAGAGTATCTTCACTGACAACGGCGTCACCGGCGTAACGCAGGATATAATAGCCGTAATCCGTCACCGCCGCTGCCGTGCCGCCTGGCTGGTCGATACCCATTGCGCATTCCTCAATGTCCTTTCCGTACACCTCGGTACCAGGGGTGACTATCAGCGTGAGATTTCCCTCGTCCTCGTCGAACTCCTCCATCAGCTGCGCGAAATCATCTCCGGCGATAATTCTGGACATGACCGCTTCATAACGCTCCTGGAGTCCGTCAAGACTCTGTTCCCGGAGCGCGTCAGCTTCCTCGTCGCTGCCCGCTGAGCGAAGCTCCGATATACTGGAATAGGTGTCGTAATCAAATCCGACAAGTATCGCCTGGATAGTCCGGGAGCCATCCGGCAGCCACACGCTGGCGCAGGTCTGTCCGTTGAACTCCTCCGGGCTGCTCTCATACTGCGACTTCGCAAGGCTGATGAGCGCCTGCAACTGGCTGCTCACCTCGTCGTCAGTGCACTCGATATCTGCGCCGAGCAGGTCGGTGAGCTTCTGCTTCATGACCAGCGTTTCCTGCCAGGTGTAGAATGTATCCCTGGTGACACCGCACCTTTCAAGTACAAGGTCGTACCTCTCCTGCGCCCTGGAGGTCAGCTCCTCATCAGATAGCGTTTCGTCCACGGAGCTTTCGGCGCTTTTTATGCTTTCGAGCATGGAATCTATCCCGGAGTCTACCTCCGTCTGTATCTCGGTCCTGTCATCATCCGACAATTCAAGACCGTATTCCGCGAACTTCGCGCGAACCACCCTGTCCTCGATAAGGCTGTTGATGACCTGCCGGCGTATCTCGGAAAGCGTGTCCTCGTCAGTATCCGTGCCGTAGCCGTAACGAGCGAGGTTATAGAGATATTCCCGCAGGAACTCGTCCCTTGTGATATCCATTCCCTCCGCGCCGTTTGTGGGAGCCGCCGCGATATCCGCCTGCTGTGCGCTCTGGGATACGCCGTCACTGGAAGCGCTTTCCGCGCCCTTTATTGAGCAGCCGGAAAGCCCCAGCATGACCACCGCCATAACGGCGGCAAATCCGTGATTTCTTATCTTCATGCGCATTACTCAGCGGCGCTTTCCACCATGGATGAGCTGCTCTCAGCCGTGGAAGCACTTATATCTGAAGCGCTGCTGTCAGCCGCAGAGGAATTGCTCTCCGCATCGTAGGAATCGTCCTCGCTCTCGGCGGTAGGCTCCGGCTTAACGATGTTGAGCGTGGTGTACGCCACGTCATACGCATACTCGGTGCGCCACTGCTTCATTGCCTCGCTGTATGCCGTGTCAGCGGCGGTCTCCTCAAGGTCCTCCTGGATTATGTCGATTATCTTTTCGGTGGTGTCCGGGTCGAGCACTGCGTCCGCAGCGTACTGGAGTATATGCACTCCTATATCAGTTACAACTATCTTGTAATCGCCGATATTCTCAAGCTCGTACGCGCCCTGCTGGAACTCCTTATAGTAAATGCCGCCGTCCGGAACTACCAGATATCCCTCGAAGCCGTCTGCGGTGCTTCCCGGATCGCCGGAATACTGCTTCACAAGCTCATCGAAATCCGCGCCATCATCGAGCTGCGCCACGATCTCCTCAGCCTGGGGCATTACCTTTTCGGCAGCGGCTTTGCGCGCTTCCTCGGCAGCTTCTTCATCATCATTGGCGCGCTGCGTGCTTATTTCGGTGGAATCCGCATCGTCGAACTTCAGCAGGATATGCTTTATCCTGCGGGAATTCTCCGGCAGCCAGAAGCTGCTGTAATAGGAATAGGACTCGTAATACGTAGGCTCCTCGTCGTACATCTGCTGAATGCTCTTGACAAGCTCATTGTACTCGTTCTCGGCGTCGTCGCGGGTAACAGGATCCTCCTCCGCGAGTTTGGCTTTCAGCTTCTCCATTATCTTCTCGCTGCGGGCTGACATCAGAATATCGTCCCTGGACATGCCGCACTCCGCAAGCTTTTCGTCAAGGATCTTCCCGGCTTCCTCAAGTATGGCGTCGCCGGTCACCTCGTTTGTGCCGCTCTCTCCGGCGTTCACATAGTCCCTGCAGCTGTCGGTATACTGGTCGATAAGCTCGTTGTAACGCTCGTCAATGGCGGTCTGGTCGTCATCGGTAAGGGTTATGCCCATTTTGTCCGCCTGATCAAGTACTATCTTCTCGTTCACCAGATAATTGATGATATTGCTGCGCTGCTCGGCGCATTTATCCGTGACCTCGGACGCCGTATCGTCCGGGATCTGCTGCTGGAACAGCCAGAACTTGTACTCCTTGTTGAAATCGTCAATGCTGATGGACAATGAATCCTTGTTGCTGACGGAGCCGGTGACCCACGCCGCAACGGAAGATGAGCGCACGGAACAGCCGCAGCTGAGTATGATTGCCGCCGCAGAAACAGCGGCGATGAACTTTCTGAAATGCATTTGTTTTTCCTTTCCTGTGCCGGATATGCCGGATAATTTGTGCCTATTTTTCATTATAGCATAATCCCCACAAAAAATAAATACAAAAAATCAAAATCTACAGTGAAATATTTCTGAAAAGTGATGCTTTTTTACCGAAAATATGGTATAATGATTTTATACAGGCTTTTTACCGTGAATTTCAAAGACTGAAAGTATTATATTCCAGACATTATACCGGAGGTATAGACAATGAGCATAAACTGGCTGAAAAAAATGGCAGCAGCGACTGCCGTGATACTTGCCGTGACTTCCCTGGCAGCATGTAACGGCTCCACTGAATCCGACAGCACCAGCGGCACGGCGGAGGGAACTGCGGAGGCTACCGCAGAGGTGCAGCCCGCAGTAAAGATCGGCTTCATATACAACGGAAGCGTTGACGGCGAGGGATTCACCGCCGACTGCAACCGCCAGCGGATAATGGCTGAGCAGTACACCAACGTGGAATCCGAGTACATCGACAACGTGAACGTAGGCGACTTCGAAAAGGCTGTGAAAATGCTTGTGGACGACGGCTGCACGCACATAGTTTCCGGAAGCCCGGTGTTCTCGCATACGATAAATCCCGTATCGCAGAATTACATGAACATCAACTTCATCGACTACGGCTCCAGTATGCGCTCCGTCAATATCTATGCATACACCGAGAGTATCTATCAGGCGGCGTATGTCGCAGGAATGGCTGCCGCATACAACTCCGAAAGCGAAAAGATCGGCATAGTCGTTGACCCCTCGATGCTCTACACCGTACAGGTGACGGACGCAGCGCAGCTCGGCGCACAGCTTGTTTACACCACGGCACAGACGGTATATTCTACCGCCCGCGCGGACAGCGAGATACACAACGCCGTTGACGCGCTCGTAAGGAAGGGCTGCGATGTTATAATCAGCTACACAGCTTCCACTGAAACAGTCAAATATTGCAACAGCAAGGGTATAAAGGTGATAGGAAGCCTTGACCACCGCGAGGACGCTTCGGAATACGACAACATGCTGATGTACTTCTATTCCAGCCGCGACAGCTTCTATCTTGCTCAGTACAAGGAGATGGAACAGGATAGCTGGCAGCCGGAATCCTACCTCGGCTCCGTCGGAAACGGAGTTGTCAGAATATCCGACGCGCTGCCCGCCGCAAAGGACGGCACTCAGGATATCATGAACAAGCTTATCCCGAAAGTGGCAAGCGGCAGCGCCTATATCTTCTCCGGTCAGCTCAAGGACGTAAACGGCTCAATAAAGCAGCGCGAGGAAGCTTCAATGACCACAAGCGATATACTGTCGCTGTCGTGGTACGTGGAAGGCGTTGACCTTTCGCTTGATACGTTCATTCTGTCAAAGGACACTCCGGATTCCGTGGAGCTTGTCATTAAAAAGTAACACAATAAACTGAATGGGGCTGGATTTTTCCAGCCCCATTCAGCTTGTCGAAAAATTATCTTTTGCCCGCGAAGCGGGCATTTGAAATCCATTTTTTGACCCAGCTTTGCCGGGTCAAAAAATACTTCTATCCGCGCAAGTGTCTAAGCGACGGCTGCGCCTTACGCAAGGCGACGACCTTCGGTCTTACGCTGGTTTGTCGGCTATGCCGACAAACCGTGCGCGCAGAAGCGAAGCGGTGGACTTGGGCAACGCCCAATGTCCTCGGATTGTTTCGACGGTCTCAATGGGGCTGGATTTTTCCAGCCCCATTTCTTATTTGCTAATAAAATGCTCCGCGGCTCTGTCGAGCGCCGCCGCCAGGTATTCCGGCTTCTGGTTCATTCTGTGCCCGCTGCCCTCTATGCACAGGCTGCGGATATTCGGGTTCAGCCGCAGGAATTCCTCGGTGTCGCTGCGGGATACAAGCTCGTCGCAGCCCGCGTATACCGTCATTATCTCCGGGATATCCCAGAAATCACAGTGCCGCACCTCGTTCAGTTCAAGCAGCTTCTCATAGAAGCTGTACGGAATATTCAGCTCACGGCTCATCTTAACGTGAAATCCGCCTGTTTTCGCCTGTTCAAGCGTGAAATCCGGCTGGAACAGCTTCATGCAGCGCAGCAGCGAATCCGCCATATTGACCGCCGGTACTCTCAGAACTATCCGCCGGAACGGATCTCCGTAAAGCTCGACCCTACGCAGGATAAGACAGCCGCCGAAACTCGTGGCAAACGCATATTCCGCGCCGAACGCCTTTTCCACTGCCATTATATCCGCAAGGCACTGCTCCGGAGCCAGCATGGTTTCGGGTTCATTGCGGTCTCCGTGGCACGGGAGGTCAGGTGCCACTACCCGGAAGCCCTGCGGACACAGCCGATCTGCAAGCCCCTCTATCGCAAGGCTGTCCTTGCTGCCGCCAAATCCATGCACCGACAGAACAGTACGGCTGAACGCTCCGTCCGTGTACACCCTGACCGGAATATTATCGGTCATTACTTTTTCTGAGTTCATTTGCTCCTCCTATTTAACAAAACAAGGGCGGGAACATACCCACCCTGTTTTTTTATGTTGTCTGCGGCGCTTCCGGTGAGGAATCATCCTCGCCGTTCTCCTGCGCAGGAGTTTCCGGAGCTTCAGCGGACGCGGCTTCGGTATGCTCAGCCGCCTGCGCATGCTCCAATGCCTCTGCCCTCTTCTGCTGTCTTGCGGCGGCAGCGTCCTTTTTCCTGCGGATATCCTCAAGATCGGCATACCACAGCTTTTCAAAATCAGTTATCGGCATAGGCTTAGCAAAATAATACCCCTGCACCATTGCACAGTGTATCTCTGTCAGGAATTCCACCTGCTCCTTGGTCTCAACGCCCTCGGAAATGACATCCATGTCAAGGTTGTTTGCAAGGTCAACTACTGTGGAGATGACCGCACGTCCCTTGCTGGTGTTCATCGTGTCGCTGAAGAACTCCTTGTCGATTTTCACGACGTCCACCGGCATGTCTTTCAGCATATTCAGAGAGGAATATCCGGAGCCGAAATCGTCCAGGGAAAGCTTGAAGCCTATCTCGTGCAGCTTGTGCATTATCTTCAGAAGCTTCTCGGCGTTCTCAGTGAAAACGCTCTCGGTAAGCTCCAGCTCGATGTACTCATACGGGATATCGTACTTATCCACGATCTCACGCAGGCGCCAGATATAGTCGTCATAATTCAGATGCAGTCTTGACTGGTTGACGGATACGACTACCGGCTTCTTTCCTTCGTCCAGCCATTTGCGCATTGTGCGGCAGACTTCCTCAAGAATGAAGAAATCCAGCTCCACGACGAATCCGTTCTTCTCGGCGATCGGGATAAAATCGCCCGGAGATATGAACCCGAACTCCTTGCTGTTCCAGCGGATAAGCGCTTCCGCGCCCTCAATGTTCCGCGTACGCAGTCCGTACTTCGGCTGGAGGTAGCACTGGAACTCACGGCGCTCCAGGGCGGCCGGCATGATATTTTCGTAATCCTTCTCACGCAGTGCGCGGTCACGTATGGAGCCGTCGTAGAACGCGATGGAAGAATAGTGCGTACCCTTCAATGTGCTCTTTGCGATCTTGCAGCGGTCGATGGCGGCGTTTATGTCCACATCGCCGTGGCGGTTCTCGTTTATGCACTGGTTCATACGGCAGATACCTGCGCTGAATACCACGGGGTACTTCACGAAGAGGCTGTTGCGCCGGTCAAATTCTGCGAAAATGCTGTTCATTCTGGCGGTAAGCTCGATATCCGTCGCGTTCTTTATCGTCAGGACGAAATTATCATCAGACATGCGCGCGAACACCTCATCCTTTTCCAGATGATCGGAAACGGTCTTGTAAAGGCGCTCCAGCATTCTGTTGCCCTCTTCATAGCCCAGGCGGTCGTTGACGTACTTGAACTTGTCAATATCGAAAAGCGCGATCGCCCAGTTCTCCGCGCCGGTCTTTTTCAGCAGCTTGCGGGTGTCATCGTAGAATTTGTGTTTGCTTCTTCCGCCGGTCAGCGGGTCGATATCCGCGACGTGTCGTGTGCGGAACGTTACTATGCAGATAACTGCGAAAACCACGGCGAGCACGAGCAGCGCTCCGACTATCATCCATACAAGGTAGCGCTCAAAGAACACATTCGACGAAGCCGCAGACTGGCTTCCGACTATCGCGGAATAAGTGTTCACAAGGACGCTGCTGCTGCTCATACATGCGATGGATTTACCCAGAATATTCGCAAGATCAGTCTGTCCCTCCGGGAATGCGATGCACTCCGAATGAAACGCGTCCCTTACGTCCACGATCTCAACGCCGGGGTAATCAGTCCCCAGGGCGTACATCAGCTCGTAGGCGCCGGAATATGTGACATCAGCCTCGCCGTTCACCACGGCATCAAGGCAGAGCTTCTCGTTATTGTAACGCAGTATCTGTGCGCCGGGGTATATCTCAGAAAGATAAGCGCTGATATCCTCCGCGCTTGCCGGAACGGCTATGCGGGAACGCTCCCCGACCGTGCTTCCGGTCTTTCCGGCTGCCGCTATGGGCATTTTGGAATAGGGCGCGGAAATACGCATATCGGTGTATACGGACATTGAGGTCGTATTAACTCCGCCGCACACCGCCTGTATTGTCCCGCTGCGCAGCGCAGCCACTGCATCCTTTATGCTGTCGAACGGAACGAGCTGTATATCAAGACCGGACAGACCGCTGAGCTGCTCCATCGTCTTTTCGGTAACGCCGATGACGTTATTTCCGTCGGCGGTATCCATAACGCTCGCCTGAATATTTACGCCTATTTTCAGTTCCTTATTGTTTTCGATATAGTATTTCTCGGACTCGGTGTAGGCATAGCGCTGCGCGCCGTACTTCGCCACATACTTGTTATAAAGCCCGGAGGAAAACGCACTGTTGGTCATTGAAATGCCCGCGACCGCCGCGTCGATATCCCGCAGGATCGCGGAATTTTCAGCGTCCGCCATGAAGAAGCACTCTTCCGTGCTCATCTGATAGACTATCATTTCATCCGTCCAGGTGCGGAAGCAGTCCTTAGCCACCGCGTCCAGCTTTCCGGACTCGAAGTCAGAGCGCATCTGCTGCTCAGTGTTGTACGCCACGAACTCTGCGGAACGCAGCTCCGGCGTGATGAAATTCCCGGAGGGGAAGTACTTGGTTTCGTCCTCGGTGAGATACCCTATGCGCTTTGATTTCAGTGTCGAAAGATCCTGGAACGCAACGTCGCTGCTGCCGCGGACATATACCGCGGCGAACTTCGTCATCAGCGAGAAGCTGCTCAGAGCAAGCTCTCCGCTGAACCCGGATTCTCCTGCCATGCGGCTCCAGACGTCCAGTTCGCTTCCGGTCACGCAGGGGATAAGGTCGATCTCGCCCGCCGCAAACTTCTTCGCAAGCTCCTGTGCGCTGCCGCTTACATATACATATGTATCATCGGTACGCTTCTGGATCTCCCGGAGATAATCCTTTGCAAATCCGGTGTCGCTGCCGCCTACAGTGGATATTCCATAGTCGATGTTCACGCCGACCCTGATAGTTCTGCCGGTCGCACCGGCGGAAACAGGGAACACCGCCAGCGCCACGGCAAGAGCCGTCAGCACCGGCGCCAGCGTATTCCGGATACGCCGCACCAGCCTTTTGTGCATTGATATCTTCATTAACGAAGCACCTCCGGGTATGGTAACCGCAAAAATACAGTAACATTCATCTCAGTATCTGCCATTTTGCCAAAGGCATCACTTACATATAGTATATCAAACTTTGTAACTTATTTCAAGGGCATTGTAAAAATTTTCATAGGTCAGCAATTTTTTCTGAATATTTTTGTTAAATTTGCACAAGAAACTTGACATTACGTTACAAATGTGATATACTGTGTTTGTAATCTTTTAGGGATTTTAGCCAATCCTGCCGAATTTTCTGACATCAATAGTGTTCCAGACATTTGGTGAATTGCGCATCATTATGCAGAATGTGCATTATTTATCCCGCATGAACCCGATTTTTTTATTAAAAGGAGAACCCTGTATGAACTGGTTTGAAAACGCTGTATTCTATCACATCTATCCTATCGGATATTTCGGCTGCCCGCGGCAGAACGACTTTACTTCCGAGCCTACGCACAAGATACTCCGCGTCATCGACGATATCCCCCATATAAAGGAGCTTGGCTGCAACGCAGTTTACTTCGGACCGGTGTTCGAAAGCACCGCGCACGGCTATGACACCGCGGATTACACCAGGATCGACCGACGCCTCGGAACCAACGAGGATTTCAAGAAAGTCTGTGACGCGTTCCACGAGAACGGCATAAGAGTAGTACTCGATGGCGTATTCAATCATGTCGGCCGCGATTTCTGGGCATTCAAGGATGTCCGGGAAAACAAACTCGGCAGCGCAAAGAAGGACTGGTTTCACGTACGCGAGGGCAACGATGGCTATAACGACGGCTTCTGGTACGAGGGCTGGGAGGGTCATTACGAGCTGGTGAAGCTGAACCTCTACAATCCCGAAGTCAAGCAGTATATCAAGGACTGCATAACCGGCTGGAAGAACGAATTCGGCATCGACGGTCTGCGCCTTGACGTTGCGTACTGCCTGGATCTGAATTTCTTAAAGGAACTGCACGGTCACTGCAAGTGGCTCGCCGAGGATTTCTTCCTGCTGGGCGAAACGCTCCACGGCGACTACAACAAGTGGATGAACCCAGAAATGCTCGACAGCGTAACGAATTACGAGTGCTACAAGGGTCTGTTCTCAAGCTTCAACGACATGAACATGTTTGAGATCGCACACTCCATCAACCGTCAGTTCGGCAGCGAGAACTGGTGCCTTTACAGAGGAAAGCACCTTTATACGTTCGTTGACAACCACGACGTCAACCGCATCGCCTCCATGCTGAAAACCAAGGAGCACCTTGCGGATATCTACACGCTGATGTTCATGATGCCGGGAATCCCCGCAGTATACTACGGAAGCGAATACGGAGTACCTGGCGACAAGAACCAGGGCGGCGATGACCAGCTCCGTCCGGAATTCGACCTTGAGAAGATGAAGTCCGAGGGTATCTGCGACCTGACCGCTCACATTAAGGCGCTCGCCGAGATACAGAAGAACCACCCGGCGGCTTCCCAGGGCGACTACAAGCAGGTACAGCTCACCAACAGGCAGTACGCGTTCTCGCGCAGCGCCGAGGGCGAAACTCTGCTGACCGTCATCAACGCGGACGCAAATCCGTTTACATTCAATCTCAACACCTCCGGCGCAAGGGAAAACCTCCTCACCGGAGAAACAATGGAGCTTGGCGGACTGACCCTTCCGGGCTTCACCAGCACGGTTTTCAAGCTCTGATAATATGACCTGCTGATGCAGCGCCTGCTACTGTTCCTCAGTATATTGCCGCCCTGTGCGCATACCGCCGGGCGGCGCTTATGGTATACCTGTTGTTTCTGACTGCCGGGAAGCCCTCGTCCTCAAAAGAACGACTGACGAAAACGCGTTTATAATCATTAATTAGGAGTGATACAATGAAAAGATCGCCCGTTGAAGTCTGGCTGTGGCTTCTCCTGGTAATGTTCCCGCACAATCCAAAAACCGCCCAGCTTCTTGAGCACTTCGACTCTGCGGAGGAGCTTGCCTGCGCGATACGCGACGGAAAATGTCCGGGACTTACGGAATCCGAGAAACAGCGCGCAGCCCGCACCCGTTCGCGGCACGTGCTCCAGGTAATGCAGCAGTGCTCCGCTAACGGCATACGCATAGTCACTCTTGACGACCCGGAATATCCGGTGTTGCTGAAAAACATATACTCGCCGCCTATCGTGCTTTTCGTCCGCGGAACGCTTAAATGCCTGGAGGACGAGGTGTCACTTGCCGTCGTAGGTCCGCGGTATCCGTCTGATTATGCGGTGCGCGTTGCGCATATGCTCTGCGGCGACCTCGCAAAGCTCGGAACTGTGCTTGTCAGCGGGCTTGCAGTCGGGATAGACACCATAGCCCACTCAAGCGCCGTCAACGCTGGAGTACCCACCATCGGCGTACTCGCATGCGGACATCTCGTGAACTACCCCGCCGAAAACGAGGGACTGAAACAGCGCATAGTAAGCGGCGGAGGCGCTGTGATCTCCAAGCTTCTCCCACACGCCGGAGTGGAGGGACGTTATTTTCACGAGCGCAACCGCATAATCTCCGGTCTGGGACTTGGAACGCTTATTGTCGAAGCCTCCACCCACAGCGGGTGTCTGCTGACAGCGAATCACGCCATCGACCAGGGGCGCGACCTGTTCTGCGTTCCTCCGGGAGATATCACCCGCGAGAGCTGCGCTGGAGTCATTCCGTTCCTGCGGGACGGCGCGATACCGGTATTCGATTATCTTGACATCGTTCACGAATACATGTACCACTATTTCAGCCGGATAGACCAGGACGTATTTAACAACCGCAACCGACGCAATTCCTCAAAGAAGCCGCCCGTCCAGAAGCCTGCTCCAAAGACGGACAAGCCTGTGCAGGCGACTCCGCAGGAAGAATCCGCACCGCAGCCTGAGGAGGTCACGGAAACTCCGAAAACGCTCACAGAAGAACAAATAGCCAGACTGACGGGACTCCAGACCCAGCTTGCACGGCTTGTCGAAAAATGCCCTTCCACCACCGACGAGCTGATAGAAGCCTCCGGCATAAGCTACGCCGAAGCCGCAGAAGCCCTCACTGAACTGGAGATCGCAGGAATTATACAGCTCCAGCCCGACGGCAAGTACAAGCTAATATGAATTATCCCCCTGTTGTGTTGACAACAGGGGGATAACAGCAATGAAGTTAAGGAGGGTTTTATCAGCTGTCAGCTGAAGATCACTTTCTCTTTCTGCTCATAAAGGCACCTACACCTGCCGCGGCTGCCGCCCCGATGAAAGCAGCAGCTCCGGCAGCGCCAGTATCAGGATTCCCCTTGTCAGGAGCTGTTACTGCGGAAGTATCCTCCGTCACAGCGTCCGCGGAGTCCTCTGCGATCTCAGCGTCGGCAGTATCAGCGGTATCATAGGGAGTATCATAATCAAGGGAAGCTATAAGCTGGTTGTCCTTGTCGTAGAATGAAACGTTGCTGATGGCGGGGTTCGGATCCTCGTCCTGTCCCCAGAAGCCGAACGTCAGTGCTGCATATCCTGCCAGTTCGCCGGTGTTGCCGATGAGGGAAAGCCCGGTGATGGGATTTTCGGAATAGTCAAACAGCACATATGTGTTTTCCATCTTCTCCTCGTCCATGAGGTAATGGTTGTCATTTACGTTACCAAGCTCAGGAGAGCGGGTCCAGTCAACGCCGGAGCCGTCTGCCAGGGTGCAGCCGGAAAGGTCGGCACAGCCGTTCCAGTAGCCGTTCGTTCCCCACTTGAATGTCGCGGTTATCTTTCCGATATTATCGAAATCGTCGCCGACAGCTTCTGCAATATCTATCTGGGAACTGCCGCTCATGAAGTTCAGCGCGGAATTGTCGATATCAAGCGGCTCGGCGTCCGGGAACCTAACATCGGGGCGCGTAACGGCAGTATCACCGGGAGTGATCACATTTCCGTCAGCATCGTAGAGCGTAACGGAATCTACTGTAAATGTTGCACCGTCCGATACGTTCCAGAACTGTACTTGAAATGCGTCCTTGCCGTCAACAGCGAAAATTCCGTCCAGCCCCTCTGCATGCCATGTGGTGGTTTCGTTGCTTCCGCTGCCCTGGAAATTGTGCCAGTCGCCGTTTAGGTCGCATAATCCGATGGCGCCGTCCACATACTCGCCGTTTACCGTAATTACAGCGTCAATGGCACTGACCTTCGTGTAGTCGATATACGCGTCCGTCATTACCTGGTACGTCTTGTTGTCGCTGTCGCCTTCAAACAGCGCCGCATAGGACACCACGGATACTGCGCTTACAGATACTGCGACAGCACTGCATGCGCCAAGCAGTTTTCTTATTCTCATATTCTTATCTCCTTTTTGCGTTTCTTTCCGGTCAATTCCGGTATGCTCTGATTATAACACATATTTTCCATGTTTTGGTGTGCAATGCTGCATTATTTTGATTTTTATTGCAAAAATGAAAATACAGAAAGCTGTCCGGAATTCGGGCAGCTTTCTGTATTCACAGTAAACAGGGATCCGTGTCACCGACATACCATTATTCCCCGAATACCGGGATCATAGCACGGTCGCTTGTATTCCACAAAACACGAAAAACGGCTTAACAATGCGGTTTAATAAACAATCCGCATTGTTAAGCCATTCTTCCGTATTTTGTTGTATTGGTGGAGATGGGGGGATTCGAACCCCTGACCTCTTACATGCGAAGCAAGCGCTCTCCCAGCTGAGCTACACCCCCAGGTACATTTGTATTTTATCACAATAACCACGCAAAGTCAAGTACATTGATCAAAAAAACGGATTATCGGCGAATAAAGCCGCATACGAAAAGCGGCACCCGGCTATACGCCCGAATGCCGCCGCTGTATTCCCTGCACTCACCGGCGTTCCTTTGTACCTGCGCGGTACGACACTGCCGGCTTATCCTTGCTCGGACAGACATTACGTAAAACGCATTTCTCGCACAACGGGGATCTTGCGGCACAGACTGCGCGTCCGTGGTGAACAAGCCTGTGGCACAGCACCAGTCCCTCCTCGGGAGGAACGATCTCCCGCAGCTGCCGCTCGACTACTGCGGCATCCGTGGAATCCGCCAGCCCTAGCCGGTTTGAAAGCCTTATGACATGAGTGTCACAGACCATCGCGGGCTTTCCATACAGGTCGCCGACGATGAGATTCGCCGTCTTACGCCCGACGCCAGGGAGCCTCACCAGCTCCTCTATGCTGTCCGGAACCTTTCCGCCATACACATCGCGGAGCATCACGCACATTCCCACGATATCCTGCGCCTTTGTCTTGTAAAGCCCGCAGGTACGGATATACTCCCCGACTTCCATGGCGTCCGCCGCCGCGAAATCGTCAATGCTCTTGAAACGCCCGAACAGCGCCGGAGTGACCAGATTCACGCGCTTATCCGTGCACTGCGCCGACAATCTCGTGGCGATCAGCAGCTCGTGCGGCTGGCTATATATCAGCGCGCACTTAACATCCGGATACTCCCCGCGGAGAAGCGATATGACCTCCGCCGCGCGCTTTTTTCTAGTCTGTAATTTACGGTCCGCCATTTCAATCCTCGTCTGCCTCAGGAGCGCTGCCGCTCTGCGGGAGCCTCGACGCCCTTATCTTCTGAATACAGCGATCCTCCACCTGCATGACAACAAGCTTCACGCCCTTGTATTCCACGCTGGGCGGGGTCACCTCGTCGCCCTCCGGGCAAAAGCCCAGCTTATCCGTCACAAATCCCGCGATCGTTTCGTACTCATGCTCCTCAGGAAGCTCTACGCCGAACAGTCCGAAAACTTCGTCCGGATCGGCTTCACCGGATACCTCGTACACTCCGTCGCCGATCAGCACGATATCGGATTTTTCATCGTCGTACTCGTCCTGGATATTGCCCATGACCGCTTCGATGATATCCTCCAGCGTGACTATACCCGCAGTACCGCCGTATTCGTCAGCCACCACCGCCATTCCGGATTTAAGGCTTGTCAGCGATTTGAACACATCGGAGCAGGGACATGATTCCGGAACGAAATTCACTCCGCGTATGAAATCATGCACATCGAACTGCGCCAGCGCTTCCTTGTCCTTTCCGACAAGGCACAGAAGATCCTTGACGATGATTATTCCGACTATTTTGTCAATGCTGTCCTGGTACACCGGTATGCGCGAAAATCCCATATCCAGCGCCAGATAAATGATATCGTCCAGGCTGACGGCCATGTCAACTCCGACGATATTCGTGCGGTGCGTCATTACGTCCCCGGCGGTGAGATCCTTGAACTCGAATATGTTGTTTATCATCTGCGCCGAGCTTTCCTCTATGACGTTTTCGCCGCCGTCATCGTCCGGAGTCTGCGCCAGGGCGTTCACCATGTCGAGCACTTCGTCCTCGGTGACTGCCATGTAATCCGAGCCGAGCGCGCTTTTCAGCAGCTTCGTGATGCCCTTATTCAGCGCCACCAGCCAGCCCAGCATGAATCTTCGCACCTTGTGGGAGCTTTGTTTTTCTTCCTCCGGCTGTGCGCCGGTACTTCGGTTGCCGTCTGCGTCCATGTTTCCTCCAAATCAGAATGTCGGTTATTTCCCGAACAGCCTTTCGCCGTTTTCGCGGCATATCTCTGTCATTTCCTCTGCGGAAACGCCCTTTATCTCCGCCATCTTCGCCGCCGTGTACTTTATCATTCCGCTGTGGGACTTCTCCCCGCGGTGCGGCACCGGCGCCATGTAGGGGCTGTCCGTTTCAAGCAGGAGTCTGTCCATCGGTACCTCTGCGCAGGAAGCCCACGCCTTTTTCGAGTTCTTGAATGTCAGCACTCCGGTGAACCCGACATACATGCCGAGCTTCACGACCTCACGGGCAATTTCCGGGCTGTAGGAGAAGCAGTGCATTACGCCACGCGGCTTGTATTTCCGCAGGAACACCATAGTGTCCTCGCAGGCGTCGCGGCTGTGGATTATCACCGGCTTGTCAAGCTTCTGCGCCAGGGCGAGCTGTCGTTCGAAAACATCCGCCTGGAGTGCCTTGTCATAACCCTCATAATGATAATCAAGCCCGATCTCACCGAGCGCCGTTACCTCCGGACGTTCCAGCAGACGCCCGATCTGTTCCACCCAGTCCGCCGGAAGCCCGCCGCAGTTCTCCGGGTGGACTCCCGCAGCCGCCGTAATAAAAGGATAGCGCCGGGCAAGCTCCGCTTCCTCCGCTGAGGAAGCAAGATCATAACCCACCGCCATGATTTTTTCAACGCCCATCTCCGGCATTCCGGCAAGCAGACCGTCAAGCCCGTCGCCGAAATCCTCCCGGAGATAATGCGCGTGTGTGTCGAATATTCCCATATTATCTGTTGAAATAGCGCTCCATTACCAGCGCCCTTGTTTCATAGCTCTCCAACGGGAGGCGTCCCCTGCCGCCGAAAAGCTGCTCCGTATCGTTGAATGCTCCTTTGAAGCTTCTGTCCAGCAGCTGGTACTTGTCGCCGTCCACTGAAACGCAGTCGAAGAACGTCACCAGGCGGTCTGCGGTGTTCTCCGCCGACCAGTACTGCATTGAATTCTCATCAGCCTCGGAATTTCCGTAAAGCTTCCGTATCTGCGCCAGTAGTTCCTCAGCATACAGCTTCGCGCCGACACTCGGAACATTACCGGTGATGACCTCGCCCTGCTTGACGAACATAGCCCGGATAATATGCTGAACGCCCTGGGTCATAAGTTCCACTCGGCTCTTGCCGCCGTTCTGCTTTACCGCGCCGACTGTATCCTCGCTGTCTTCCCGCTGGGTGAGATTATTGTCGCTCGCCTGTTTCTGGGCGGATTTCTTGGTATACGCCGGAGTGAAAGTCCCCTCGGATTTTATGAACGCGTCAGTGTGATCCGCCGCCAGCGTGGAGGATTTCTCCTGCGTGCGGTGCTCCGCAGAATGCGTCATCGTCGTCTGATTGACTGCCGATATATTCGCCATTCTTGAAATATCCAAAAAATCACCCCCAGAAAACAGCTATTAAAAGGAACATCTCCCAAGACCGCCAAGAAAGGTACAGATGCCAGGAAGTGACATTTCGGCCAGGCTTTGTGGACGTTGCCTTTTGTTGCCCGACATCGTGTCGGGCTTTTGAGGCAACACCACAAACATCGTGTTTGTGCCTGCCAAATATGTCGCTGACGCCGCGATGTGCCTTTATCGGCAGCCTTTTATCTTATCGTGCTTCCGTTCGGTACGTCCTTATCCAGGAACAGTACGCGGACGTCGTTTTCGCCTGCGTCGCACGCGAGTATCATGCCCTCGCTCAGCTCACCGCAGAGCTTTGCGGGTGCGAGATTTGCAACGAAAACTATCTTCTTTCCGATGAGATCCTCCGGCTGGTACCAGGAAGCTATACCGGAAACTATCTGTCTGCCGTTTCTGCCGTCGTCAACGGTTAGCTTCAGCAGCTTCTTCGCCTTTTTTATCTTCTCGCAGGCGGTTATCTCGCCGCTGCGGAGCTTCACCTCCGCGAACTGGTCGATGGATATTACGTTCGCCTTGTCAAGATCCTCGTCCTCGCGTATCGTCTTGGCGGGAGTGAGCAGGCTGTTCAGCTCGTCGATCTCCTTTTCCATGTCGATTCTCGGAAACAGCACCTCGCCCTTGTGTACGGTCACGTTCTGCGGAAGTACGCCGAATGTGCCCAGGGTATCGTATGCGGTCATGCTCTCGTCTGCGCCGATCTGCTCCCATACCTTCGGCATGGTCTTGGGCATGAACGGGAACAGCAGTCCGGAGCAGATACGAATGCTCTCAAGAAGGTTGTAGAGCACTGCCGCAAGTCTTGGCATGTTCTCCTCGCTCTTGGCGAGAACCCACGGAGCTGTTTCGTCGATATACTTGTTCGCGCGGGATACTACCTTGAATATCTCCTCAAGCGCCTTGGAGAGCTGAGCTTCCTCGATGAGCTTTGAAACCGGTTCCATGAGCGCCGCCGCCATCGTGCGGAGTTCGTCGTCGATAGGCTCTGCCTTCTTCTCCTCCGGGAGCGTGCCGCCAAAGTACTTGTCAGCCATCGCAACGGTTCTGGAAACCAGGTTGCCGAGGTCGTTCGCAAGGTCGGTGTTTATTCTGCCTATCATTATCTCGTTGGAGAAGTTGCAGTCGGAGCCGTAGGGCATGTCGCGGAGTATCTGATAACGCACTGCGTCGGAGCCGTATCTCTCAGCGAGAACGAACGGGTCGATGACGTTGCCCAGGGACTTGGACATCTTCTGCCCGTTGAAGTTTATCCATCCGTGGCCGTAAAGGTGTTTCGGCAGCGGCAGGCCGAGCATCATGAGGATTATCGGCCATACGATGGAGTGGAAGCGTACGATCTCCTTTGCAGTCATGTGCAGGTCAGCCGGCCAGTACTTGCTGAAATCGTCGTACTTGTCGTTATCATAGCCCAGCGCGGTGATATAGTTGGAAAGCGCGTCAACCCATACATAAACAACGTGTCCGGGGTCGAAATCCACCGGCACGCCCCACTTGAAGCTTGTTCTGGATACGCACAGGTCCTCAAGTCCGGGCTTGATGAAGTTGTTTACCATCTCGTTCACGCGGCTCTTCGGCTGGAGGTAATCGGTCTCGGTGAGGAACTTCTCAACTTTATCAGCGTAATCGGACAGACGCAGGAAGTACGCTTCCTCATGGGCGTCGATGACATCTCTGCCACAGTCGGGGCACTTGCCGTTGACAAGCTGGCTCTCAGTCCAGAAGCTCTCGCAGGGAGTGCAGTACTTTCCGGTGTACTCGCCCTTGTAGATGTAGCCCTTGTCGTACAGGGTCCTGAATATCTTCTGCACGGCGGATACGTGGTAATCGTCAGTCGTGCGGATAAATCTGTCGTAGCTGATGCCCATGGTCTCCCACAGGCGCTTGAAGTTCGCTACGATCTCGTCAACGTACTCCTTCGGGGTAACGCCCTTTTCCTCAGCCTTCAGCTCGATCTTCTGACCGTGCTCGTCGGTGCCGGTCAGGAACATTACGTCATAGCCCTGCATTCTCTTGAAGCGGGCGATGGTGTCACATGCCACGGTGGTGTAGCAATGACCGATATGCGGATTACCAGACGGATAATAGATCGGGGTGGTAATGTAATATTTCCCCTTGCTGCAATTACACATTGTTATTTTTACCTCTTTTTCTACTTGTAGTGATATTAAACAGGAAATGATATCCTGCGCCAAAAATTATTGTGCTATTTTATTATATTACTTTTCGTGTAAATTTGCAAGCATACCGAAAAAAATAAAGAAACTTTTACATAATAGATAAAAAACCCTTGATTTTTTCTGAATTTTTTAGTACAATATAGATTAGGGAATAATTCTGCCCACTTCCGGGCAGGGAAATCATAAAACATGCGCAGTCGTCAGCTGCATATCGCCTGACCCAGAGGGGTCTGTGAAACGGGAGGTACGGGCATTGGCGCAGCGCAGCTTTCGCAGAAAGAGGTAAAAGAAATGTCAAACAGACTTTTCCAGGGCATCGTCCACCAGATGAAGGACGCAGTCAACCGCGTCATCGGCGTAATTGACGAGAACGGCACGATCATCGCATGCAGCGATCTGACCAGAGTAGGCGGAGGAAACGACTTCTTCCCCATCGAGCTTGGAGATTCACACGAGGTATTTATCCGCGACGGCTACACCTACAAGCCGTTCGGTATCCATGTCAAGCCGGATTACGCAGTATTCGTGGAGGGCACGGACGAGCCTGCCGGGAAGTATGCGAGCGTTATCGCGATATCCCTCTCCGGAATCAAGCAGTACTACGATGAAAAGTACGACCGCAACAACTTTGTAAAGAACATAATCCTGGACAATGTGCTGCCCGGCGATATCAGCCTCAAGGCGCGCGAGCTGCATTTCAACTCCGATATCAGCAGAGTGGTGTTCCTCATAAGCGTAATATCCTCCAACGATGTTTCCGCCTATGACGTTATCCAGAACCTGTTTCCGGACAAGAACAAGGACTTCGTTTTCAACATAACCGAAACCGACATCGTCCTCGTCAAGGAAGTCAAGAACAACATCGACGTGCGCGACCTCGAAAAGCTGGCGCGCTCCATATCCGACACGCTCTCCAGCGAGTTCTTCACAAAGGTGAACGTCGGCATAGGAACTCCCGTTGTCGGCGTAAAGGATCTTGCACGCTCATTCAAGGAAGCGCAGACCGCCCTTGAGGTCGGAAAGGTATTCGACACCGACAAGAACATCGTAAGCTACGATAACCTCGGTATCGCGCGCCTTATCTATCATCTGCCGACCACGCTTTGCGAAACGTTCCTCAAGGAAGTTTTCAAGAAGAACAGCATAGAGTCCCTCGACCACGAAACCCTGTTCACTATCCAGAAGTTCTTTGAGAACAGCCTGAACGTTTCCGAAACCTCCAGGAAGCTGTTCGTACACCGCAACACCCTGGTTTACCGTCTTGACAAGATCAAGAAGCTGACCGGGCTCGACCTGCGTGAATTCGACCATGCGATAATCTTCAAGATCGCGCTGATGGTCAAGAAATACCTCGCCGCAAATCCGACAAAATTCTGATAAAACGGCGCTATTACTGCAAAAACTGGCTGCCCCGACAAAAACGGGACAGCCATTTGAAGTGTTATAGAGGGCTGAAAAAGCCCCGGCACAAACAACAATTAGGGAAAATATCTGATATTCCGAGGGAGAATAACAATGGTAGAACTAAAAAATGTCAACGTGCACTACTCCAGCGGAGTAGACGCGCTCCAGGACATCAACCTCCGGATAAACGACGGGGAATTCGTGTTTATAGTTGGCGGAAGCGGCGCCGGCAAATCCACGCTGGTGAAGCTCATGACCCGCGAGATCACTCCAACCACCGGCAGAGTGTTCGTGAATGGCTACAATCTGAACAAGACCAAGGGCAACAAGA
Source organism: uncultured Oscillospiraceae bacterium (assembly GCA_934457235.1). Lineage (GTDB taxonomy): Bacteria > Bacillota > Clostridia > Oscillospirales > Ruminococcaceae > CAG-115. The sequence goes on along the minus strand of CAKSHT010000003.1, from coordinate 6,593 downwards.
TTGCGAAATTCCGGCGCTCCATCGGCATGGTGTTCCAGGATTTCCGGCTTATCCAGGAGCTGAACGTATACGAAAACGTGGCGTTCGTGCTGAGAATAGCCGACCAGAGCACGCGCTTCATAAAGCAGCGCGTTCCGTACGTGCTGAACCTCGTTGACCTTGCGGGAAAGGCGCGCAGCAAGCCAAAGGAGCTTTCCGGCGGCGAACAGCAGCGTGTTGCCATCGCAAGGGCGCTCGCAAACGATCCGGGGCTCATCATCGCGGATGAGCCGACCGGAAACATCGACCCCCAGCTGTCCTACGAGATAGTCGAGCTGCTCAAGGACATAAACCGCTCCGCGGGCACCACGATAATCATGGTAACTCACGAGCACGACCTTGTGAAGCACTTCGGCGGCAGGATAATCAATATCCAGGACGGCGCGATAACATTCGACGACAATATCGGAGGTTCAGATGAGGACGAGTAATGTCACATACCTTGTAAAAAAGGGAATATCCTCAGTATGGAAGAACCTGCTGATGTCCTTTGCAAGCTTCAGCATACTTATGGTCAGCCTGCTGCTGGTAGGCTGCTCCGTTCTCCTGATGATGAACGTCAACACCATCATGAAGAACATCGAGGATACCAACGAGATAACAATTTACCTTAAAGAGGACGTGAGCGAGAAGCAGGTAACGCATATCCGATCCGTGCTTGAAAAGAACACCGACATCACCGAGGTAACATACTACTCCAAGGAGCAGGCGCTTGAGGATTTCCGCAACAACATGGCGGAATACAGCGAGCTTCTCGACTACCTGGACGACAACCCCATGCCGGAAACTTTCCTTGTGCGCGTTGCAGACCTCTCCAAGATACGCCACGTCGTGAATATGATAAGCGAGATCGAGGGCGTTGAGAAGATCAAGGCTCCCTACGATTTTGCCAGCGTGCTTCTCCAGATACGCAATACGTTCACGCTCATTGCGGGCGCCGTACTGCTGGCTCTGGTAGTCGTGAGCATCGTCATAGTTTCAAATACGATACGCACCAGCGTTTTCGCGCGCCGCAATGAGATCAGCATTATGCGATACGTCGGCGCCACCAGCGCTTTCATCAAGACCCCGTTCTTCGTAGAGGGTATGTTCATCGGCATTCTCGCCGGTGCCGCCGCCTGGGGGCTTACCTGGCTGGTGTACGATTCAGTTTCGTCGCTTTTCTCCGCTGACCTCACACTGTGGCAGATGTTCGGATTCTACGGACTTATCCCGTTCAGTGATATCATGTGGATAGTCCTTGCCATAAACTGCTGCGCGGGCGCGCTTCTCGGCGCGGTGGGCACCGTATTCAGCACCGGCAAGTATCTGAAGGTCTGAGAAAGGAACAGCACCTTGAACAAGAAAATATCCCTCGGCATAGCGATAAGCCTTGTCGCTATCGGCTGTGCCATCACATTCGTCCTTACATGGACGGTGTCGCTTAATATCTATAATTCAAAGATCGGCACCTCCGAGAAATACGAGGGCGTTTACGCAAAGCTCCGGGAAATAGACACCGCCGTCCGCCAGAACTACATCGGCAACGTCAGCGACGACGCTCTCGAAGCAAGCACCATCAACGGCTATATCGCCGGCATTGGCGACAAATACGCGTCGTACTCCACGCCGTCCGCTTACTATGAGCTTCAGCAGAACTACGCCGGTGTTATCCTCGGCGCTGGCTTCGACGCGGAGGAGGACGGCAGCGGATACCTCACCGTCACCACCGTATACAAGGGAAGCTCCGCGGAGCTTAACGGCGTGAAGGTCGGCGACGTCATAACCGCCATCGACGGAAAAAGCCTGCTCAGCATGAAGTCCGGTCAGGCGCTCGAACGTCTTTCCGGCGAGGTCGGAACGCGGCTTGCGCTGCAGCTCCTGCGCGACGGCGAGAGCATCTCAGTGAACCTGATACGCCAGCAGCTTGAGATAGAATCCGTGACATACCGCGTCGTGAACGACAGTATCGGGTATATCCAGATAAGCACGTTCAATTCCAAAACCGCCGAGCAGTTCACAAGCGCGCTGAACACGCTGACGACCGTCGGAGCCAAGGCGCTCATAATTGATGTGCGCCAGAATACCGGCGGAGTCACAAGTGCGCTGAAGCCGATCCTCAACCAGTTCGTACCGTCCGCGGTGGCGGCGACGGTAGAATACGCCGACGGCAGCCGCAAGACGCTCATCGAAACGGATTCCACTGACTCGCTTGACCTGCCGGTGGCAGTACTGGTGGACAGCGCTACGGCGTCCGCGTCAGAGCTTTTCGCAGCGGTAATGCGAGATGAATACGGCGCACTGCTGATAGGCACGAACACCTATGGCAAGGCGGTGATGCAGAATACGTTCGCGTTCTCGGACGGCAGCGCGCTGACGCTCTCCGTCGGAACCATATACACAAGATCAGGCACCTGGAACGAAACCGGACTGAAACCGGATTATTCCGTTGAGCTTGCCGCCGGAGCGACCCCGGATACCGTTGACGACGACTCCGACGCGCAGCTCCAGAAAGCAATCGAGGTGCTCGCACCCCGTATCACAGCAGAGTAAATAAGCAGCATTGCTGCAAGAATATATTTGGAGGAACAACTATTATGAGCACTACAAACATTCAGCTTACAAAAGCCGGCGAGAAGATGCTCCGCGAGGAACTGGAGCACCTCAAGACCGTTACCCGTCCCGAAGTCGCAGCGAAGATCAAGGTAGCGCTGTCATTCGGCGACCTTTCCGAGAACAGCGAGTACGATGAAGCGAAGAACGAGCAGGGTCTTGTAGAATCCCGTATCGCAGAGATCGAAGCTACCCTCAAGCACGCAGTCATCGTTGACGACAGCGACATCTCCACCGAGAAGGTCGGCATCGGCAACGTCGTTACTATCCTCGACATGGAGATGGAAGAGGAAATGACATTCCAGATCGTCGGCACCAGCGAGGCTAACATCGACAAGGGTCATATGTCCAACGAATCCCCGATAGGCAAGGCGCTGCTCGATCACTCCATCGGCGAGATCGTAACCGCTGACACTCCTTCCGGCGAGCTTCAGTTCAAGATACTCAACATCACCAAGAAGGAGGAAGCGTAAACAATGGCAGACGAGATCAACCAGAACCAGCAGACCGAGGCTGAGGAAATGACCGCAGAGCAGCTCGATGAGCAGCACCGCGTAAGACTTGAAAAGCTTGCAGCGCTCAAGGCAGCAGGCAAGGATCCCTATACCATCACAAAGTACCCCGTTTCCATCACCAACAAGGAGATACGTGACCGATTTGACGAGCTTGAGAACACCGAAGTCGCTATCGCCGGCAGAATGATGACCCGTCGTATCATGGGCAAGGCAAGCTTCATTGATGTGCGCGACGGCTCCGACAGAATGCAGGTGTACGTGCGCCGCGACGAGATCGGCGACGACGCATACGCTGAGTTCAAGAAGTGGGACCTCGGCGACATCGTGGGCGTAAAGGGCAAGGTATTCCGCACCAAGATGGGCGAAATTTCCGTGCACGCCGATGAGATAATGCTGCTTTCAAAGTCCCTGCTCCCGCTGCCCGAAAAGTGGCACGGACTCAAGGACAAGGAAGAGCGCTACAGAAAGCGTTACCTCGACCTCATTGCTAACCCCGAAAACAAGGATACATTCGTTAAGCGCTCCCGCATTCTCCGCGAGATACGGAACTTCCTGGACAGCCGCGGATATCTTGAAGTTGATACACCGACGCTCCTCCCTCTGGAAATAGGCGCCGCCGCTCGTCCGTTCAAGACCCACCACAACGCTCTTGATATCGACATGTATCTGCGTATCGAGACCGAGCTTTACTTAAAGCGCCTTATCGTCGGCGGCTTCGACAAGGTTTACGAGGTCGGCAGAATATTCCGCAACGAAGGCATGGACGCCACTCACAACCCAGAGTTCACCACCATCGAGATGTACCAGGCTTACCTTGATTACTTCGGAATGATGGATCTCATCGAAGAGCTTTACCGTACCGTTACACTGAACGTATGCGGCACCGATACCGTTACCTACCAGGGCAGGGAGATCGCAGTAGGCAAGCCCTGGGAGCGCCTTACCATGATCGACGCAGTGAAGAAGTACGCCGGAGTTGACTATTACAGCTGGGCTGACGACGCAGCCGCAAGAGCCTGCGCAAAGGAACACCACGTTGACGACGAACTGGATGAGAACTCCACAAAGGGTCACGTTCTCATCGCGTTCTTCGAGGCGTTCGTTGAGGACAACCTCATTCAGCCGACAATAATCTACGATTATCCCGTTGAGAACTCTCCGCTTGCAAAGAGAAAGCCGGAGTTCCCGGCGTTCACGGAGCGCTTTGAGTACTTCATCAACGGCACCGAGTTCGGTAATGCATTCTCCGAGCTTAACGACCCCATCGACCAGAAGGAGCGCTTCGTTAAGCAGGTAGCCGCAAAGCGCGCAAAGGGCGGCAACGACGCCCAGGTGGACGAGGACTTCATCACCGCACTGGAATACGGTCTGCCCCCGACAGGCGGCCTGGGCTTCGGCTTCGACCGTCTGGTTATGCTTCTGACTGACTCCGCAAGCATTCGCGACGTTTTACTGTTCCCGACGATGAAGCCGGAGAAGTAATCCCCGTAAATACTCATATAAAGCCGCAGCCGCTTGCGGCTTTATAGTTTATAAGGCAAAATTCGCGGTCAAAATTATGGGCGAAAAGAGGTGGGGCAGTGGAAAGGATAATCGCATTTTTCAAGGCTCACAGGCGCGATATGATCATCGCCGCTTCCACACTGGCGGCGAGCCTTGTCGTAATGCTGCTCGTTCCGGCGCTGATAATCGGGAACGTATCCTCCGCCGCGGGAATGATGTCATGCCTCGCGCTGTTCTTTATGGTGGACCCGGCATTCTGCCTTGCCGCCGCGATATTTGCCGGGTGGGATATCCGCCGGAGATGGTACACCGCGCTGTTTCCGCCGCTCGTGTTCCTGCTGTCCACAAGAGTGGTTTTCGCGGCGGAAGCGTCCGGATTCCTGGTGTATTTCATAATTTACTCCGCTGTAATCCTCACCGCCACGCCGTTCACATTCCTTGTGAGAAAATACGGGAAAACCGACGAATGACTTATAAATATGTACCCACAGGAGGGTAACAATGTCAGATAACAATAACAACGAAGAATACAAAAGCATACTCAGCGACGACAACGGCGACGCTCAGCCTATCCGCCGCAAGAAGAAGGACCCGATGGAAAAGGTACGCCGCGAGATGGAAGAGCAGCAGCGCCAGCAGCGCGAAAAAGCGGAGCTTCTGAAGCTCCGCCAGGGTCTTATCGAAGAGAGCGACGAGATACCCGAGGACGTACCGCCGACCTATGAGAAGCCCACCGGCTGGAAAGCCGTGGAGAACTTCTTCTACCACTATAAGTGGATCCTGCTTGCGGTGATATTCGGCGTAACGCTCTTAACTTTCATGATCGTGCAGGCGGCTACGCGCGAAAAGAAAGATCTGTATGTCCTGGTCATATCCAACTCCAGCTCCAGCGGACTTTACGCCAAGACCTCCGACATTGAACTCGCCCTGGAACGCTACTGCCCGGACTTCGACGGAAACGGCAAGATACACGTCGGCGTGAACTTCATTGACCTGGACACCTCCGGCGGACTTTCGCAATACACCGACGCCCAGAGCCAGCGTTTCTCCGCTGAGCTTTTCTCCGGCGACAGCCAGCTGTACGTCACCGACAGGCAGATAATCCGAATGATAAATAAGATAAACTCCGGCGTAAGCACAGACTACTTCGAAACCGGAGAATCGCTGGAGCCTGGCACCGGCGACGTCCCGCTGGATATACAGTTCTTCACGGATTTCACCGAGGAATACCCCGACGCCACGCTGTATGAAGGCTGCGGACTCCAGCTCAACACCACTGGATTCATCGACCAGGCGCGCTGGAAAGCCTGCCCGGACACCGTTGGACTTTACCTCCGCGAGGAATTCAGCTCCAATATGACCGGTAATGACTCCGACGCACAGGAACAGCGCCGCCGCGCCCGCATAGTCTACGAGAACATACTCAACGACAACGTTGTGAATCCCGACTGGAACGGCGGAGACTGACGCCTTCCGCTGACCGGAGAGCGCCGTCCTGAGTCGCGCAGTCTTCCTGCTTCGACATCGCAGGGCACCTTTTCTTCGTCCATCACAAATAATCCTTCAGGTGCTCGCAGAAATCCTGCTCACGCCGCAGGAGCTGCTGTGCGTCGCTGCGTATCCGACCCTCCGCCTGGTGCGAACGGTTCACGGCGTGCTGCATGTCGATTATCCCCATCGTGGTGCCTTTTATCATCAGCGTAGCGATGTTCTTGCTGCTGCGGTTATTAGCTGTACGCATTGCTATGCCCATTTTCGACATCATCTTCGCATAGGGCGGGTAATCCCTGGGCACTCCGCCGCGCCGTACTATTTCACTGCGGGTCTGCGCCGCGACCTCGCGGTAACGCTCGCGCTGCGCGTTTATCTCCCCGGCAAGCTTCCGGTTAGGACAGTGCCTCAGAACATCTCCGGACGCTTCATACGCCATTTCCGCATTTCTGT
>CAKSHT010000002.1 GCA_934457235.1 uncultured Oscillospiraceae bacterium | reverse complement strand
GCTCACTGTTGCGGAATTCCTTTGCGGCCTTTTTTATGAGCCGCTTGACTGCCGCACTGTCCTTTGATGTTATGCTGTCCAGCGTGACTTTCTTCGCAATGGCGATCACTGTGTCGTAGATCTCCTTTTCGTAGTCAGCGAACAGCTGCTCCTTCTCAGAGTTTATCTTCTCGGCGTACGACCGGGCTTCCTCCAGAATATCGCGTCCTGCTGCAAGACAGGCTTCCTTTCCGTCCCTCTGCCCCTGCTCGAATCCCTCGGATTTAGCGCGGATAAACACGCTGTCGCGATTCGCTTCAGCGTCGAATATGATCTGCGACGCGTTATCGTTCGCGTTTGCTATTATACCTTCCGCGCGGCGCTTGGCTTCAAGTATGACTTCTTTGCCCTGCTCCACGCAGCGGGTTTTAAGCTCCTCAATGGAGCGCTGCTCCTGCGCCAGCTTCTGCTCACGCTCGTCCAGTTCCTTTATCCGCTGCTCCAGTCGGTGCTTTTCTTCAAGGAGCTGCTGCTCCGCAGTAAGCTCCGGCTCTGCGGCAGGCGCGGGATTTCTGGCGCTCTCGGCAGTCTGGTTCTGCGCAGGACGCTTCGGCAGCTCTATGGTATTGGATATATCAACGCCGCCGCCGAAATAAACGGAGTTCCTTTTTAATACTGACAATACAACCCCTCCGCTGACCTTATGCAATATTCATCATGCGGTCAGGCGATAACTTCATCGCCGCCACCGCCGTGAGATATCGTGATAATGCCGTCCTGCTCCAGCTTGCGTATCGTTGCAACGATGTTCTGCTGTGCAGCTTCAACATCACGCATACGCACATTGTGCAGATACTCGATATCCGCCTGAAGGCTCTCTCTTGCACGGGAGGAGATGTTCGAGAATATGCACTCTGCGACCTCCTGCGTGGAGCCTTTGATAGCAACTGCAAGATCCTTCGGATCCACCTGCTTGGTAAATTCCTGGATAGCCATAGGATCCAGATTGACGATGTCCTCGAACACGAACATCTTCTGCTTGATCTGATCCGCCAGCTTCTGATCTCTTGCTGACAGCTCGTCGAATATGTATTTCTCGGTCGCGCGATCCACGTTGTTCATTACCTCTGCAACGTAGCTTATGCCGCCGACCTCCATGCTGTCGATGTTGACAAGGTTTGCGAACTTCTTTTCCAGCGTAGCTTCAAGAGCCTTGACGACGTCAGGCGAAGCCCTGTCCATTCGCGCAATCCTCTCAACTACCTCAACGCGCTTCTCTTTCGGAAGCTCAGCGAGTATCGCAGCCGCCTGGTCTATTCTGGCATATGATAGTATCAGCGCTATCGTCTGCGGGTGCTCATTCTGGACTATCGCAAGCAGATTCTTATAATCCGCCTTTCTCACGAAGTCGAATGATTTGGTCTTGAGCTGCTTCGTTATGCGCTGGAGCAAGGTATTTGCAGCTTCAGCACCGAACGCCTTTTCTAGTATCTCGCGGGCGTAATCAACGCCGCCCTCAGTAACGACCTTCTGGGTCAGGCAAAGCTCATAGAATTCATTGAGCACGCCCTCCACAACGTCGATCGGCTGGTATTCCAGCTTCGCCACCTCAGTGGAGAGAGCCTCGATCTCATCGTCTGACAGGTGCTTGTATATCGCAGAAGCGTTATCCGCACCCATCGCCGCAAGCACCAGGGCGATCTTCTGGTTTGGTGTAAGTTCCACAGCCTGGTTTTCCGGCATATTAATTCCCCCTCACTGATTATCAGTTGTCCTTCATCATATTCTTGATGATCTGCGCTACGATCTCCGGGTTGCTCTTTGAGAAGTCGCTTATCTCGCGCTTCAGTATTGTCTCGCGGGACTCCTTTGCAGCTTCCTCGGTAAGGCTAGCAATATTGAAATCCACTTCTTCGGGAGCTTCCGGCTCCTGAGATGTGACCCCGGACGGAGCCATTCCGCCCTGCGAAGCCGCAGCGAATGCAGCCTCCTGGCGGCGTCTGATCTTCTTCTTTCTTGAATGGCCCATCATAAGCGTAAGTATCAGCAGCAGTATCAGCAGTACGCCAAGACCCACAACGACATAGAGCAGGGTGTTTCTGAACGTATCAACAGGCGGTGTGATGATCTGAAGTCCGCTGCTGTCGCCGTTGGTTCCGCTGTTGCCGCCGTTGCCGAGCAAGAACGGGAGATTATAAACGGAAACATAATCCGTGGTAGTTCCTGCCGCATTTGCAACTATGCCCTGAAGAGCTTCGCGCTCCGCCTGGGTCATGTTAGTCTGATTGACTACCAGACCGACGGTCAGCGCGTCGATGGAATAACCGTCTTTCTTGATAGTTTCCTTAATGTTGGAAACGCTGTACTGTATCTCGTTCTTATTATAATAGAATGACTGTCCGTCCTCAAGACCTGTGTATGTAGGATAATCCGGGGAAACATCGCCGTTTGCGGTAACTCCCACGATGTTGCCGTCGCTGTCGAGCCTGCCAGCCTCGTTTACCTGATCCTGGTGGTTTATAACGCCGGCGTTCGTCCCGTCTACCGGTTCGTACTGGGTGGACTCAACGTCCTTTGCATCGTAGTTAAGGCGTGCAGAAACATTGAATGCATACCCGTTCTCGCCGTAGATCTTCGTGAACATCTCACCCAGACCGTCCTTGAGCACCTGCACAAACTCCTGCTCGAATTCAAGACGCTTTCTCGCAATGTCAACGCCGGACTTGTCCTCGTCCTTGTCAACCTCATCAAGCTCCGGGTCTATCCACTCATAGGAGTTCATCTTGCTGTCCATAACGGAAACATTATCATTGGTCAGACCCTCTACGCTGGTGGTGACGCCGCGGTATATCGCGCGTACTTCAGCGTTCGTCAGCGACTCGGTGTCGTTCCTCAGCTGGAGGAACACCGCGCACTGGCTGTCGCCCTTCTGGGTGGATATAACGTAATTTGACGTTTCCGGAAGCGTAAGGTTTACCGTTGCCGCCGCGATCTTGTCCATAGAGGCGATGGTGGCGCCGAGCCTTGTTTCCAGCTGCTGGCGCTTGATCTCGCGCTTATCGAGATCGGTGCTCCAGAGATCCACTCCGTTGTCCCAAATATCGTAATTAGTAGTAGACTTGGGATATCCCTGCGCCCACATCTGCATTCTCAATGAGTCTGCCTGCTCCGCCGGGACGATAACGTCGCCGTTTGAGTTTACTGTTACCTGAGGCGCGTTATCCAGTGACTGGATAGCAGAAGCGATCTCGCCTGCCTCTGAACTTGACAGTCCCGAAAACAGGACTGCTGTGCTCTTGTTGGAATTGAGCAGCACGCACAGCACTATGATTATCGCAACAACGACGATGGGAATTGAGATTATAAGTATCTTCGCCATCTTGGACGCGTCTGTCCACCTGGTCTTTACCGTCGTTACCACGGATTTTATCTTTTCATTCATTTATCTGGACGACCTCCGATTTTTACGCTGTTCCCCTGACAGCTTGATATCAAACCTGCATATTGATGATGGTGTTATAAGCGCTCAGCGCCTCGTTCTTCACCGTCACCAGCAGTTCGACCGCCGTGGCAGCCTTGGTGATGTTCGCCTGAATCGTTGCCAGATCGTCGATGTTGCCCAGCATAAGGTCGATGGCGTCGCGGTCTACCTGCTCATTGGTCTCAACGACATTATCGACCATGCCCTTGAAGATGTCGAGGAACGAAGCGTCCTCAACGTTCATCGCGTACTGAGCCTTGGACTTATCGGTGCCCATCGGGGTCATGGCCTCCATGGGCTTCATTTCTGTGAGTGTGCCTAACGGCGTAAATTCAACCATTTATCTCAAGTTCCTTTCATAGGAGCGTCCCTGCTTTGGATTTTTGCTTCATGCGGCGTTATATCAGCCCTTGCCGATGTTCAGCGCCTTTGTTGCCATTGACTTTACTACCTCAAACACCGCGAGATTTGCGGAATACATGTTCTCAGCCTCGACGGAATCCAGCTGCTCAGTAGCTACATCAACGTTGGATTCGTACACATAGCCGTACTCGTCCGCCAGCGGGTGGGTCGGGTCGTAGACCGGCTCGGCGGGAGTTTCGTCCTCAACGACTGCCTTAGCCTCGACGCCGCGGTACTTTATGTACTTCTGTAAGTGGGTCTCGCCGGTGCCGAGCTTGGTATAGAGTATCTTCTTGAACGTCTTGTCCTCGCCGAAAACCACCATCTGGCGCTTGTACGCCTCCTCGGGAGTGGAAGCCACATTATCCGCATTGGCGATGTTCTGTCCGATTATGTCAAGTCTGAACCGCTCGGCGGTCATGCCGGAAAGCGGGATATTAAGCGAACTAAGAAATGCCATATCTTACCCTCCGTTTACTTTGTGGTCATAGCAGTTCTCACGCGGGAGAAGTTGCCGTTCATGGAATTGATCAGCGCGTCGTACTGCAGCTGCGTCCTTGCAAGCTCTGCCTGCTGTACATCGTTATCTACATTGTTTCCGTCCGCCTGGTCCTCGGTGTTTCGGTCGATAAACAGACGCTCAGCCAGGTTCAGCTCAACGTCAACGGTGCCGTTGCTGCGGAGCTTGTCCCTGAGAATTCCGGCAAAATCCAGGTACTTGCACTTGTAATCCGGGGTATCTGCATTGGAAATATTCTGCGAAATTATCTGCTGCTTCTGCCAGAGAACAGAAAGTCCCTGCTCAGTCACGCGGAACGCATTGGTATCAAACAAAGCCATATATTTTCTCCTCTATGCCACGGAGCATTTGCCGCAAATTGGCATACTCCACCCTATAGCTATTCGTATTATAATTATACACCATTTCAGCGCATATTGCAACAATTTTTTTACCAGAAAATTTTACATTAAGTAAAACACAGTGAAAAATAGATACAAAAAAATGTAAATACGCGTAGTTGTAATATTAAATTTTGTGCATTTTGACATTTTTTAGCACGCTTTTGTGCATAGGTTACAAAACAAACGTTACATTTTCTGCAATAATGGCAATAACCCGGAGTTTTCTTCAACACTCACAAAATGCAAAAGCCCCCGCTCACAAAGGAGCGAGGGGATCGGCTTGTCGAAAAAGTACCTACCCCAGGCTGCCGAGAAAGGTGCAGATGCTAGGAACCCGCATGACGGCTAGGCGTTGTGCCTGCCGTCATGCGGCTTTTTTCGCGAAGCGAATAATGCGGTGACAGACGCAGATGTGCCTTTATCGACAGCCTGAAGCCCCCGCTCACACAGGAGCGGGGGCTTTATTGGGGGAAGAATGGTTATCGGTTATCATGCTGCTTCCCAGGATGACATTTCATCTGCCGGGGAACGCTCTATACTGCCGACGACGTATTGCTGAAGCGTCTGCTCAGCGAGGTCGTCGTATTCGCGAGGTATATCGATTATCATTTCCTCATTGGTGCCAGAAAGGTATTCTTCCAGGCTGCCCGCAGTAGTAAGCAGCAACGCATATCTGAAATCAGAAGCGTAAAAGCTGTCCGTAGAACAGCCTACAGAAATAAGTTCATTTATCCTGCTGTCGCCTGCGTGCGCGCAGCCGAATGTCGTAGCGATCGTAAGATCGTCTGCGTAATAATGATCACTTCCATAAAAATCGTTCAGATAATCTGCGATCTGCTGTGCGGTCATTCCCTCGGCATAGCCTAACATGGTCTCAGTGCTGTTGATAATGTAATTGTTATTGCCGTCATAATCCAGAATGAACGCGGTCTTATAATTCTCTGCCACTGAAGTCGCCACAAGATTCAGACCACACTTTCTGAACAGCTCAATGGTGTTTTCCATCCAGCTGTAGACACTGAATGTACTTGAAGCTTCCGTTTCGCCCTTCATCAGACTCAGCACCGGTCTGTATTCATATACGCCGCTGACATTGCCCAGCATTTCAAAGGAAACTTTCTGGCAGTCCTCCTTTATCGCGCTCAGCAGCTCCTCATAGGTAAATCCGCTGTAAGCCGTGATCATATTTTCTCCGCGGATACTGCACTGCCATCTGTCCGGGTCATCTACAATGCCGTTTATATCGTCGATCAGCTCCAGATACCACAGGTCGGGCGTGCAGACGCGGTGCATGTATTCCGTGAACTGCTCGTCGGTCACGCGGTATGTCCTGCGGACGCATTCGCCGTTCTTCATGAAGTAGCTCAGGGATACCTGGCATCTGGCTTCAGAACCCATGGAATGCTTCGGGATATCGCGGTGGATTTCCATAGCCGTTCTGATAAGCTCGTCGTCGCTGGAATATACCTGATAATACCTGGGGCCGTCAAATCCTGCATGAGCCGACATATTCACGCTCACATTGGCAATACCGCTTTCAGCCGGGATATAGTTGGACATTCCGAACCCGTTAGAGAATGCGAGAACAGCCGAGATACCCACGCTGACAGCCAGCGTGCCTGCCCACTTAGCAAGCGTGATGTGGAACCTGCGGAAGTTCCTTCCGCTGATGAGCGCCATGATTACATATGCGATGAACGAAAGCACCACCAGCCAAATGACCATGCTTGTCACGGACGGAGAATAGCTGTAGCCCAGAGTCTTTCCGTAGCCTCTCAGCGACTTGAAGATATAGCTGCTGAACGGCAGTGTTATCGCGAAAACCACCACTCCGGGGATTATCAGATCCATGCCCTTATAGACATAGGACATTCCCACGCGCTCATTGCGGCGGTTCTTTATCAGGAAGTAAGCCCCCGCGAAGAACACTAATGTCAGCACCAGCGCAGGGACAGCGTATGCTGGAGTGAACATCGGCATGTTCTGAGGTTCTCCGCCGCCCATTATCTCAACGGAGGTGATGCCGGAATAAAGCGTCATGAACAGCATACCCAGCGGTGAAGTGAACGACATCGAGAACATCTCGGAAGGCGTGCCGCTGATATTGATTTCAGCGCCGTAAATGCCGCTCTGAACAAGGTTGACAGCAAGCCCGTGTATTATCGGGATAGCGACATTGACAAGCACGGGGTAAATAAAGGCTTCTGCCTTTCTGCCGCAGAATGACAGCATGAGCAGGCACAGACCGATCTGCATTATGCAGGAATACAGTCCGGTGAATACGCACTGTACCACCAGCGTGTACACTGTTTCGAACACTGCCCGGTCGGAATAGGCGTTTATCAGCATCTCGCCGAAACCGCTCGTAAAGAACATGACGATACCCACAAGTATCGCGATAAGATGCGGCAGAAGATTAGTCGCAGCCACAGCCGCAAGGTCGCCGAAAAAGCGTGTGTTGTGGTTCACGGGGAGCGACATGTCCATGTCAACATAGGTCTTGTCGTAAAGATAGCGGAAGCAGCGCAGGGTGGTTATAAACGTGAACACGAACAGACCCATAAGGCAGAGCACACCTATCACTGCCGCCGAAATGAACAGGGACTGTAACTGTTCCATCCGCTGATCCATCTGCTGCTGAAGGACGTCGTTCATAACTCCCTGGGCGCGGTACTGTTCTATCTGCGCCTGCGTGGAGCACATCGGGTAAAGCAGCGCGCCCACGGTCGGGTAAGTCAGCAGCGCGAGTATGCAGCTCATGATGAACTGCGGTCTGAGATAGCGCAGCTTATAGCGGAAATACGGCAGGAACTTGTAAAATGCTCCGTTCTTAGCCGCCGAGTTTTGAGCTGTCATAGCCGAGCACCTCCATTTCGTAAACAAAAATTTCTTCCAGGGACAGCGGAACCTCGTCATACAGCTTCGGAGAAAGCTTCTCCACCGCCGCGCGTATCTTCTCGCGGTCGCCCCGTGCAATGATATGCATTACGCTGCCATTGGCTTCCATATGCAGTATATCCACGCCCTCGGCGGATATCTGCTCCTTTGTCACCGGCTGTTCGAACGCGGTCTGTATCTTGAATACGCTTCCCTTTACGCTGTCAAGCTCGCGGTCGAACACTACCTTTCCGTCGTGGAGAAGTCCCACGCGGTCGCAGAATTCGTCAATCTCACCGAGATTGTGGGAGCTGAAAATTACTGTAAGCTTTGTGTCCATCATAGCGTCGATGAGCATTTGCTTTACTATGATACGCATTGTCGGGTCAAGTCCGTCGAACGCTTCGTCCAGAAACAGATACGGGGTTCTGCATGCGATGCCACAGATGACCGCCGCCTGGCGCTTCATGCCCTTTGAAAACGTATTTAGCCGCTTGTTCATCGGCAGGTTGACCGCCGAATGCAGTCTTTCCCACAGCGCCTCGTCAAAGCTGCTGTAGAAGCTCTTGTAATACCGCTTCATATCCGACAGGGTCATGCTGTTGAACTGAACCGTTTCATCGTTGATGAAGAATACGCGCTCCTTGACCGGCGCGTTATCGTAAACGTGTTCGCCGTCGATCAGCACCTCTCCGCTGGTCAGCCTGAAAATTCCGGACAGCGCACGCAGCAGCGTGGATTTTCCTGCGCCGTTGGAGCCTAAAAGCCCATAAGCGCACCCCTCCGGTATCGTAACAGATATGCCGTCCAGGGCGTTCTTATCCTCAAAATGCATAACCGCATTTTTTACCTCAATCATATATTACCACCCTTCCTCTCGCCCCAGATCTCGTCTGTGAGCTTATTTATCTGTTCTATGGTCACCCCGGCGCGGAATGCGGATTGCAGTTCCTGCTCCGTCCGCCTTATGGCTTCCGTGCGGAGCGCGTCCGCTGCATTGTCAGCCTCCGAAACATAGCTGCCCTTCGCCGGCACCGAGTGTATAAGCCCGGACTGCTCCAGCTGCACATACGCTTTCTGCACCGTGTTCGGATTTATCCCGAACTGCTTTGCCACCTCGCGCACCGCCGGAAGCTTCTCGCCGGGTTTCATCTCCCCGGCTGAGATGAGCCGGGATATTCCGTTGAAAAGCTGCTCGTAGATCGGCTGTTTTCCCTCCAGCCGTATATTAAGCATTGTCGTTCCTCCTTTCGGCATTCCAGATTATAGTGTATTATCTGTGTTGGTACAGTTATTATAACACAGTTAATACAGTTTGTCAATAGTTTCTTGCAAAAAAATTGGAGCAGACAAAATTCCGCTCCAAAATATTAATATGGATATTCGAACTTCGTGAACCGCCAGCCATTTCCGGATCTCTCAGCGGTACATGTGAAGCTTTTTTCCGTAATGTTCCCGGCTTCATACTCAAACCGCGCTGTGGCTGAATACACTGCGGTTTTCTCCGTAAGCTCATCCAGCGCGTACTCAGTGCCGAGGTATCCGCTGACGTCACCATAATGCTCCAGGCAGTACAATCTTCCGTCCTCGCCGGCGATAACACGGTCGGAGCCTTTCAGAAGCTCCGCCAGGACATCTCCGGAAAAGTAACGCTCCAGCGCCGATGTCAGTTTATCCATAGTGTCAAGCCTGGTATCGGACACCGGGTACATGTCGCCGAGCTGAGTTGCAACATGCTCGGCACCGGCATCGAAGTCAAGTTCGCCGTAGACCGCGGAATACAGCGCGTTAGCCTGCGCGAAGATATCCTCGGCAGACTGCGTTTCCGGGTCGAAGCCCGCAAACTCCTGCTGCTCCGGAAGAAGCCTGTAGCTTCCGTCCTCCGGATAGTAACGATACGCTGTCAATCCGTCCGCAGAAATGTAGAAATCGCATATCAGCCGCAGCTGACCGTCCGCGTCATCATAGCAGGATACGCCATAGAACGTACCGCCGTTTATCTCGGCTTTCTCCTGCTTATCCATGAAAATATAGATCCTGTCGCTTTCCGGAAGACCCAGAAACTCGCTTTCAAGCTGCTCCACCAGCCGTACTGCGTTCACGGACTCAGCCGTTTCCGCTGTTTCGGCGGTAAGCTCCGACTCCTCTGTATAAGGCTCGGTCTGCGGCAGCTCAGTTGCCGCTTCTGTAGAATACACACGGCTTGAAGCCCCATTCTGCTGCGTTATCCCCCCGCTCTCATCAGCAGCGCAGCCCGTAAGCATAGTGACACACAGCAACGCAGCCACAGCAGTTTTTTTCATAGAAATCCCCCCGGACACGCAAAAAGCGGCAATGCAAAATGCATCACCGCACTGTTTTGCAGAATAATACCTAAGGCAATACCGCACAAAGATTGTGCGTGTATTGCGCAGTCAGATTTTTCGTCAGATTGTACAACGAGGAGTTGTTGACGGAAGCGATAGCGTTTTCAAGTCAACAACTAGCGACGCAAGGCTGGTCTTTCGGTCAGCCCCTCCGGCACTGCGTGCCACCTCCCCCAGCAGGGGGAGACACGCCTTGCTAGGACGAATTGTGCAAGATGCAAGTTTGGCGCAACACAGAACATATCCGTTGAGCAATCATGTGATTTTTTGCGCCAAACTAGAAAGATGCAAGCAAGACACGTGCAAAATCCAATAAATGGTCTTTGTGCGGTGTTGCCCTAAATTAAAGCTCTTCGTCCTTTTCAGGAGCCTTGACTTCCTCTACCATCTCGTTGTCTGCCTTCTTTACGGCAGGAGCGGGCGCGGGAGTATCGTCGGGTTCCTCAGCGGCGTCGGTGATGTCCTCGTCCTCGTCGAAATCGAAGTCAGCGCCATCATCGTCCCACTCTTCGTCCCAGTCGTCGTAGTAGTCCTCGTCATTTTCCTTTTCGAGCTTCTTCTTTGTAATAATAGTAGCTGCTGCAACGCCGCCTGCAATAGCGAGCAGTCCGACAAGAGCAATACCAAAACCCTTCATGACAATACCTCCATAAAGTTTGAACACCACCGCACTGCACAGCAATACGGGTCATTTTTTATCCTGTATTGAATAGTATATACCTATTTCGGTTTTTTTTCAAGTGTCGGGCAGAAATTTAGTCACTATTGCCAAAAAATTCACATGTTTCCCGTCATATTCATCAAAACTGAAATAGCCGCGATCGGCGCAGTTTCGCACCGCAGAATACGCTTTCCAAGAGAAGCGCACTTGAGTCCCGCCGCGATGAGCCGCTCCGCCTCCGCGGGTTCAAATCCGCCCTCGCTGCCGATAACGATATCTATATTATGCGTAAATTCCGGCACCGCCGCGCTCAGCGGAGTTTCCGCGCACTCATAGAACATTATGCCCGTATTCTCAGAAGATATCATACCGGGGATCTCAGAAAAATTCACCGTATTCCCGACCGTCGGGATAATACCGCGTCCGCACTGCTTGGCAGCCTCATACGCTATGCGCTGCCAACGCTCGGTCTTTTTCGCAAGTTGTTTGCCGTCAGGGCGGGATACGCAGCGCTTTGAAATAAACGGAACGACTTCGCACGCGCCGCACTCCACCGCTTTCTGTACGATGAAATCCATTTTATCGCTCTTCGGCATAGCCTGGAACAAACGCAGGTGCACGCTCGGTTCCGCGGGATTCGGGGATTTTTCCGTGATATTGAACACACATTCCCCGGAAGCGCTTTCAAGCTCTCCGAGATAATCGGTGCCCTTTCCATCGCATATCACCGCGATATCCCCCGGACGCATGCGCAGCACCTGGGCAACATGCCTGCTGTCCTCGGCGTTCAGCACCGCCGCAGTATCTGATATATTCTCTGTGAAGAAGCGCGGATAACGCCAGCGCTCAATTTTTTCCTGTTCCATTTTCGTCCTCAATTCCAGCCGTATTCTCCGTTCTGACCGAACAGCTTATCCACGCCGCGCCGCAGCAGTATACTGTTTTCCGATGTAAGTCCCGGATCGGCGCGGAGTATCTCCTCTGCCAGCCCGTCCACCTGTTCAAGAACTGCGGAATCGTCTGCGATATCCGCGACCCTGAGCGGCGGAAGCCCATGCTGCTCCCTGCCAAAAAAGTTTCCCGGACCCCGGAGCTGTAAGTCCTCCCTTGCTATCTCAAAGCCGTCCGTGGTGCGCACCATTGCGTCCGTACGCGCTTTTGTATACTCGCTCCTGCTGTCCGACATAAGTATGCAGAAGCTCTGCTCGCTACCGCGCCCGACGCGTCCGCGAAGCTGATGCAGCTGCGACAATCCGAACTGCTCGGCGTTTTCAATGAGTATCACGACCGCATTCGGGACGTCTATTCCTACCTCGATGACCGTCGTGGACACCAGCAGCTTCAGTCTGCCCGCCTTGAAATCAGACATCACGCGTTCTTTTTCGGACTGCTTGAGCCTTCCGTACAGAAGCCCCGTCGGGATATCCCGGAAATCACCGTTCACAAGCGTGTTGTAATACTCAATGGCGCTTGCTTTCTCGCTTTTGCCCTCGGTATCCTCGACCAGCGGGCAGACGATATACGCCTGCCGTCCTGCAGCGATGTGCTTCTTGATGAAGTTATACACTCTCTGCCGGAAGCTGCCGTCCACCGCATAGGTCTTTACCGGAAGCCTGCCCTTGGGCATTTCGTTAAGCACTGATACCTCCAGATCTCCGTAGATTATCAGCGCCAGCGTACGCGGTATCGGAGTAGCGGACATCGCCAGGATATGAGGCGCGGCGCCCTTTTCAGCCAGCGCCGCCCGCTGAGCCACTCCGAAACGGTGCTGCTCGTCCACGATAACAAGTCCTGCGCTCTTCATGACCGACGAACGCTGTATAAGCGCCTGGGTCCCTATCAGCACGCCTATCTCACCGGCTTCCGACCGGGCACGCACCTCCGCCTTCTGCTTTGGCGTCATGCTGCCGGAAAGCAGCTCCACCCTTACGCCCAGCGGTTCCAGAAGTTCGGTGAACGTCTTGTAATGCTGCTGCGCCAGGACTTCCGTAGGCGCCATGACCAGCGCTGAATATCCGTTCTTGCAGCAGAAGTACGCCGCTCCCGCCGCCACCAGGGTCTTACCGCTGCCGACATCTCCCTGCACCAGGCGGTTCATCGGGTATTCACGCTGCATGTCCCGGATACAGTCGGAAACGGCGTTCAGCTGCGCATTGGTGGGTCTGAACGGCAGGCGCTCCCACAGCTCTGAAATACTCTCGTTATGCATGACCGCTCCGGAACGCTCCCGCCCGCGGTTCTTTATCATTGAAAGCCCCAGCTTCAGCGTCAGAAGCTCCTCAAATACAAGTCTGCGGCGCGCTTCGTTGTATTCCTCGCGACTGTGCGGGAAGTGTATCTGCCTTACCGCCTGCTCCCTTGAAAGAAGCCCCCTGCGCTTTACCAGTCTGTCCGGAAGCGTTTCCGGGAGCTTCACGATACCGAGTGCAGTTTTTACGTTCGCGGAGACCATGTTGTTAGTAAGCCCTGCCGTCAGCGGGTACTTCGGCATAAGCCCGTTCTGTGACACGTCCACGAAAAGCGGCGAACTTATCTGCATGCGCACCATGTCGCCGGTGATCTTTCCATAGAAGAGGTACTCGTGATCCTCCTCAAGTTTCGCAAACGTGTATTTTGCATTGAAGAAAACCGCCGTGATATTTCCGGTGCCATCCGTCAGTTCAGCCTTATACAGAGCCATTCTGGCATACTCGCTGAAAGGCGCTGTCTTTCTCCTCACAAACGCGCGTAAGGCGCAGACCTCGCCGATCTGCACCTCCGCTATGGTTTTCGTGTCCGTGAAATCGACATAATCCCTCGGATACAGCTCAACTAGCTGTTCGACCGTGGAAATGCCGAGCTTCTGATATAATTCAGCCCTCTTGGGGCCGACGCCTTTCAGGTAGGTTATATCCATTATTCAACAGAAATGATGTAGTAATACACGGGCTGTCCGCCGTTTACCAGATTGATCTCGATGCTGTCGCTTATTCTTGCGCGCAGCTGTTCGTAAGCCGCGTTTGCCGCCTCGTCAGTCACGTCGGAGCCGTATATCACCGTAACGTAGCTGCTGGAGCCGTTTATCAGGCGCTTTGTGAGCTTAGTGAGAGCCTTTGTGACGTCCTTTTCGGTAAACACGATCCTGCCATTATCCATCGCGAGTATCTCGCCCTGCTTTATCTTGTGACCGTCATATTCGCTGTCACGTACCGCAAAGGTTATCTGACCGCTCTGCACTCTGCCGAGTGCGTCGGTCATGTTGCTGCGGTTGGTGACGAAATCCGCACCGGGGTCGAAGTTCATCAGTGCCGTGATACCCTGCGGGATAGTACGTGACTGGAGCACGCACACGTTTCTGTCCGCGAGGGAAACAGCCTGCTCCGCCGCCATGATGATATTCTTATTATTGGGCAGAACGAAAACATTATGCGCCGGGGTCTGTCCGATGGCTTCCAGGATATCCTCAGTGGAGGGGTTCATGGTCTGACCACCGCGTACGACGCTGTCAGCACCGAGGTCGCGGAACAGTGCTTCAACGCCTGCGCCGGCTGCGACTGCAACAAATCCGAAGTCCTTTTCGGGCTTCACGGGGACCTTGCGGTTCTTCTGCACGGCTTCGTCAGCCTTGATGATGTTGTGGTGCTGCTCGCGCATGTTTTCTATCTTCATCTTGGTAAGGCTGCCGAATTTCAGTCCCTCCTCGATTGCCTTGCCGGGGTGGTTGGAATGTACGTGCACCTTGATTATGTCATCGTCGTCCACTACGACAACGCAGTCGCCGATGGTTTCCAGGAATGCACGGAGCGCCGTTGCGTCCTTTGCGCCAGGCACCTTGTTGACAATGAACTCGGTGCAGTAGCCGTAGTGTATCTCCTCCTCGGCTGCACCTGCCGCCGCAACAGCCGCAGGAGCCGCGGGCTTGGTTTCGCTCTCTGAGCGGATAATGGAGCCGCCGGAGATGACCTCCTGCATACCTTCGAGAATCACCAGCAGTCCCTTGCCGCCTGCGTCCACAACTCCAGCCTTCCTGAGCGCCGGAAGAAGCTCCGGAGTACGCGCCAGGCTCTTTTCGCCCTCGTCGATGAACGCGCGCAGGAATTCAGCGGCGTCGCCTCCGTCCTTTGCCATGTCCTTTGTATTCTCCCAGGCTTCCCTTACAACGGTGAGGATAGTGCCCTCGGTAGGCTTCATGACGGATTTATACGCAGCGTCCACGCCAAGCTTGAACGCGTCGGACAGCAGCTTTGCGTCCGCTTCGTCCTTTCCTGCAAGTCCCTTTGAAAGTCCGCGGAATATCAGCGACAGAATAACCCCGGAATTTCCGCGCGCACCGCGAAGCATCGCAGAAGCAGTAAGCTTGGCGGCGTCTCCGGCGGATATCCCGTCGGACGCAGCCTTTAACTCAGCAAGCGCATTGCCGATGGTCATGGACATGTTTGTACCCGTGTCGCCATCCGGCACCGGGAATACGTTCAGCTCGTCCACCGCAAGTCTGTTGTTGGAAATGTTGTTAGCGCCCGAGATAACCGCGTCCCGGAACAGCTTTCCTGAAATTGTCATTATATTGCGATCCCTTCCTGTTTTATATCATTTGCGCCGCAGCATCCGGCATTATCACGTCTTTATCTCGTCAACAAAGACATTCACGCGCTCAACGGAAATGCCAGTGCTCTCTTCCATGACATACTTTACCTTATTTATAATGCTCTTCACCACAGTGCCAACATTAACGCCGTAGAGCACCGTGATATGCAGGTCGACCACAAGCTTCTCCCTGCCGGTGCGGACGTTTATTCCGCGCTCGAAGCTCTTTTTCTTCACGAAGGGCAGCGCCGCAAGTATCGTCTGCTTTGCGCTGCTTATATTCATCTGCACCACGCCGAAGCAGCCTGTTACGGTGCTTCCGATGAGCGCTGTAAGATAATCCTGGGAAATGATTATCGTGCCGATATTGTTCTGAACCTTTATCATAGTACCTCACTTTCTGAAATGAAAATACCCTGTGGAGCCGCTTCACAGACCGCCGTGAAGCACCCGCCGAACTGAGCGGAAGCCCTTTCAGCCGCAGCGCGCTCATCAAACACGCCGAAGCACGCCGAACCGCTTCCAGTGAGCATCGCGCCATTTGCGCCCTGCTCTTTCAGCCGACGGCATATATCCTCTATGCGCTCGTCTGAATAGAGCGCCTGGAACACATTGTACATCTCAGCCGCGTAACCACCCGGCATTGCCATCCGGAATCTCTCCAGACCGCCGTGCACGGCTGCCGGATTTTCGTCATACTTACGGTATGCCGCCCCGGTAGGGCACCCGAACTCCGGCTTGACCACCAGGAACACGCCCTCCGGCGCCGGGAAATCCGATATTTCCTCGCCGATTCCACGGCAGAGCTTCGTACCTCCCACAAGGCAGAACGGAACGTCCGCTCCCACCTGCGCTGCTATGCCAAGCAGCTGCTGTTCGGTCAGCGGGTTTTCATACGCCAGGTCAAGCGCCCGCAGGACTGCGGCAGCGTCCGCGCTGCCTCCGCCCATTCCAGCGCCGCTGGGTATGTGCTTTTCGATATCAATGCATACCGTGCCGGAAGTTCCCGTTGTCTGCATGAAAAGCTCCGCCGCCCGGTACGCGGTGTTGTTGCCGTCCGTCGGGACGTCCCTGCGGTCGCAGGACAGCGAAATACCACTGCCCGCGCTCACCACGACCGTAACCTCGTCAGCGAGTGAAATACTCTGCATGACAGTTTCCAGCAGGTGATAACCGTCGGCGCGCCTGCCGGTTATATCCAGATACAGATTAAGCTTGGCGTTTGCCTGCGCCTTGATTATCTGTATCCCGTTCACTTTTTCAGTTCCTCAACGAACTCCCTGATACGCTGGAGAGCCGTGGTGATATGCTGCACTGAATACGCATAAGATACGCGCACGTAGCCCTCTCCGCTCTCGCCGAAAGCGCTTCCGGGAACCACTGCTACCTTCTTGCTGTATATCAGCTTCTCGCAGAACTCGCTGGACTTCATGCCCGTGGACTTTATGCACGGGAACACGTAGAACGCGCCCTCCGGCTCAAAGCAGGTGAGCCCCATATCGTTGAAGCCCTTTACCACCAGGCGGCGGCGCATGTCGTATTCCTCAAGCATTCTGTCAACGTCGTCGCGGCACTGCGTCAGCGCGGTTATCGCAGCGTACTGGCTCACCGTCGGGCTGCTCATTATGCAGTACTGATGGAGCTTGAGCATCTGCTTGATAACTGGCTTCGGACCTGCGCAGTATCCTAATCTCCAGCCGGTCATGGCGTACGTCTTTGAGAAGCCGTTCACGACCACGGTACGCTCTCTCATGCCGTCTATCTCGGCGATGGAAACATGCTTCTCGCCGCCATAGGTCATTTCGGAATATATCTCGTCGGAAATGATCATGATGTTGGTGTCGCGGAGCACCTCGGCGATTGCCTCAAGTTCGCTGCGGCGCATGATGGAGCCGGTGGGGTTGTTCGGGAAAGGCAGTATCAGCGCCTTCGTGTTCGGGGTTATCTTCTCGCGCAGGGCGTCCGCGCGCAGCTTGAACTTGTCCTCCTCAGTCATGACAATGGGCACAGGAGTGCCGCCGCATACGGTGATTATCGGAGAATAGCACACAAAGCTCGGCTCCGGCACCAGCACCTCGTCACCGGGCTGTATCATGGCACGCATTGCAAGATCGAGAGCCTCGGAGCCGCCGACAGTCACGATAAGCTCGCTGATGGGGTCGTACTCTGTGTGTATGAAGTTCAGCAGGTACTTTGAGATCTCCTCGCGCAGCTGCATAAGACCTGCATTCGCAGTATATGCAGTCCTGCCCTTTTCAAGCACGCCGATAGCCGCCTTTCTCGCAGCCCAGGGTGTCTTGAAATCCGGCTCGCCGACGGAAAGGGAAATAACTCCCTCCACCTGCTGAGCGATATCAAAGAATTTACGTATGCCTGACGGCTGAATGTCCCGTATCTTCTGCGGGAGCACCTTATCGTAGTCTATCACGGGGAAACCAGGCTCCTTTCATCGGAGTGTTCCTCGTTAAATACGTGGTTCTTCTCCTTATATCTTCTGAGCACGAAGTGAGTCGTTGTGGAGAGCACGCCGTCAAGTACAGCCAGTCGCTCGGAAACGAACAGAGCGACCTTTCTCAGGCTGGTGCCGGTGATGGTGATGGAAAGGTCGTTCGCGCCGGAAAGCAGGAACACGCTGTCCACTTCCTCATACTGCATGATAGTGTGTGCCAGGTCGTCAAAGCCCCTGTCCTTGAACGGAGTGACTTTCAGTTCGATTATAGCGGTTACTGCGTTGTCGTCAGCCTTTTCCTCGTTTACGATAGCAGCATAGCCGATGATTATGCCCTCGTTCTCCAGTTCCTTTATACCCGCTGCGACCTCCTGCTCAGAAATGCCGAGCATGGTGGAAAGCTCCGCGTTGGAAAGCCGCGCGTTCTGCTTTAATAAGGCAAGTAACTTCTTGTTTATAGCTGTCATTGCATTATCCTCCTGTATCAGATAGTAATGAATATGGGCTGTTTCTTTCTGAAAACGCATATCTCGCTGAAGCCAATATCCCTCAGCATGTCAAGACACTCTGGTATATCAGCGCCAACGTCCGCGACACGGTGCGCATCGGAGCCTACAGTCACCATGCGGCCGCCCTTGTCAAAGTAACGCTTGACGTACTCCACGGACGGCATGGGAACGTGCAGTCCCTTGCGTATCCCGGCGGAATTGACCTCCAGCGCTATACCCTGTCTGATTATGGTTTCCAGTATCTTGTCGATTATTGCGTCGTAACGTGTCATATCTATTTCAGCGCCGCCCACGTCGCCGCTGATAAATCTGAGCGGGAATGTCAGGTGCGACAGTGAGCAGAATTTACCCCACTCCGCCAGGCGAAGCTCCTCTTCGAAATATTCGTCAAGGCAGCGGTATCTGTCCTCGTCGCTGTCGGGCACCTGGTCCAGTCTGGGGTAGGTGCGGGTGCGATGGGTAGAGCCAAGCACGAAATCGTAGTCATGCTCTGCCAGTATCTTTTCCGCCTGTGGCAGGTCGTAGAGCGCCTGTCCAAGCTCCGCGCCATAATAAACTTCCATACGCCCCGTAAAGCGCTCCTTTATTTCGAGGAACACCCCGTAGGACTTTGCCATTGCCCCGGCGTAATCCCAGCTGTCGAGCTTCTCGTTTTCGATATGGTCCGTCAGCGCATAGTGCTTTATTCCCAGCCCGCAGGCTCGTTCCGCCATTTTCATCGGCTCGTCGCAGCCGTCCGGCGAAAGTATGGAATGATTATGGATATCCGCAGGTATAGAGCGGAATTCTTCTGTTTCCATTTATTAACCTTCTTTTGTTCCATCTGAAAAATTAACCAGAATATCCGGCTTTCAGATGTGTTTTTTATTATTTTATCACAAAATTTGAATTTTGTCTATGAATACATTTACTTTTTCAGATTTTTTTAGTATAATAGATAAGAAAGATAAAAAAACAAGGCTTGCGGCTGATAAATTTATACATATTGACCGCAGAACAGGAGGAAATAATGAGAGCAGTAGTAGCTGTTATCGGTAAGGACACGGTAGGTATTCTGGCAAAGGTGAGCGGTATCTGCGCTGAGCACAACGCAAATGTAATGGACGTTACCCAGACCATCATGCAGGATCTGTTCGCAATGACAATGATGATTGAGATCTCCAAGCTCAACATCGACTACATCGACTTCGCAGACAAGCTGACCAAGGCAGGCAGCGAGATGGGTCTCCAGGTGCACGTAATGCACGAGGACATCTTCAACGCGATGCACAGAATCTGATAAGGAGAACACCGACAAATGCTGAATTCGAGCGATATTTTAGAAACGATAAAGATGATACAGGAGGAGAACCTGGATATCCGCACCATCACAATGGGTATCTCTCTTCTCGACTGCATCGACAGCGACATAGACAAGGCGTGCGACAAGGTCTACGACAAGATCATGCGCAAAGCAGAGAACCTTGTAAAGACCGGCGAGGACATCGAAAAGCAGTACGGTATCCCGATAGTAAACAAGCGTATTTCAGTTACGCCTATCGCGATGGTATCCGCAGCGTGCAAAGGCAGCCCCGTGAAGTTCGCAAAGGCTCTCCAGCGCGCAGCTGACGGCACCGGAGTAAACTACCTCGGAGGTTATTCCGCGCTTGTTCACAAGGGATTTTCCGCAGGCGACCTGGAACTTATCCAGTCCATTCCTGAGGCTCTCGCCGAAACAAGCAACGTATGTTCCTCCGTCAACATCGGCTCCACCCGCGCGGGTATCAACATGGACGCCGTTGCAATGATGGGTCAGGTCATCCGCGACGCCGCTGAAGCTACCAAGGACAACAGCTACTTCGGCGCGGCAAAGATCGTTGTATTCTGCAATGCCGTTGAGGATAACCCATTTATGGCAGGCGCATTCCACGGCGTAGGAGAGTACGACTGCGAGATAAACGTCGGCGTTTCCGGTCCCGGCGTTGTACGCGCTGCACTCCGCAAGCACCCCGACGCCAACATCAGCGAGATTGCGGACGTCATCAAAAAGACCGCGTTCAAGATCACCCGTATGGGTCAGCTGGTGGGTACTGAAGCTTCCCAGCGCCTGGGCGTTCCGTTCGGTATCGTTGACCTGTCACTGGCTCCGACTCCGGCTGTGGGCGACTCCGTTGCTCATATCCTTGAGGAGATCGGACTTGAAAGCTGTGGCTGCCACGGCACCACCGCATGCCTCGCTATGCTCAACGACGCAGTTAAGAAGGGCGGCGTAATGGCTTCCTCCCACGTTGGCGGACTTTCCGGCGCGTTCATTCCGGTATCCGAGGACGCAGGCATGATAGACGCTGCCGTAAAGGGCTCACTTGGTCTTGAGAAGCTTGAAGCCATGACTGCTGTATGCTCCGTTGGTCTGGATATGATCGCAATTCCCGGCGATACTCCTGCGGACACCATTTCCGCTATCATCGCGGACGAAGCTGCGATCGGTATGGTAAACAGCAAGACCACTGCAGTACGTGTAATTCCTGCCATCGGAAAGAAGGAAGGCGAGATGGTAGAGTTCGGCGGACTGTTCGGAAGCGCTCCCGTTATGCCGGTAAGCAAGTACTCCTCAAGCAAGTTCATCAGACGCGGCGGACGCATTCCCGCTCCGCTCCAGAGCTTAAAGAACTGATACCAGCTTATAAAATAATGTCCGGGCTGCCGAGAAGCCCTCAGATTCCAGAAAACAGCGGTTTTGTTAGGCTTTGTGCCTGACGTAACTCCACTGACGACGAAGATGAGGGTTTATCGGCAGTCTGTTTTTTTGCCGTAAGGCAGAGATTTTTGTTTATATTATTGCACTTTTCTTACAAAAGCATAACATTTTATGTGCATTATTGCCATAAACCATTGGTGATATTTGTATACTCTCCCTATTGCAATATATAGTCGTTTCGGTATAAAATATAGTAGTATATTATCTTAAAATCAAGAACGGGGTGGATAACATGGATATCCTGAAAGAAATAATCGCAGCCGATAAGGCGGCGACAGCCAGGGTGGAAGCCTTGCGCATTCAGCAGGAAGAAGCTCTTTCAGCCAGCGGAAAAGCCGCTGCAAAGGCAAACGAACAGCTTGTGACAGACGCCCGGCAGGAGCTTGAACAGTTCCGCAGCGCCCAGCAGAAAGAGCTCGACGATACCCAGAACAGCGCCGAATCCGAAGCAGACGCCGGTCGGAAGCGACTTGACGATATATTTGCCGCCCACCGCGAGGAATGGATATCCAATATAATTGAAAAGGTAACGGGTGCATGACATGTCGTTCTCCCAGAATTCAGTTATAGCGCGCTCCCGTGCAGTGTTCGGCAGGTCGCTGACCGCTGCGGAGCTTGAGCAGCTGTGCTCCAGGCGCTCCGTCGCAGAAGCTGCGGAATTCCTCCGGAACACGCCGCGCTTTCACGACGCCCTCGCGGATATCGAACCCCGGACTATCCACCGCGGACAGCTTGAAGCGCTGCTCGACAAAGCGGTGTTCAATATCTTCGACAGCTTCAGGAAATTCGATTTTACACAGAGCAAGTGGTTTTTTCGCGCGATAATCACCAGACTTGAAACCGAACAGGTGCTCATAGCGATACAGGGCGTGGCTGACGGCTCGACTGACAGCTATATCACGTCGCTGCCGCCGTTCCTTATTGAAAAATCGAAGCTCGACCTGCTTTCGCTCGGCAAGGCGCAGAGCTTCGCCGATATACGCCAGATGCTCAGCGGCACGCGGTACGGAAGCATTCTTGACCCGCTGCTCCACGAAGCCGAGACCAGTAAAGCGAATATCCGCGAATGCGAGCGCAGGCTGTACACCGACTACTACCTCACCGCGATGAAAGCGCTTGAAAAGAACTGCTCCGGATCAGCGAAAACCGAGCTGAAGCGCGTATTCCTGCGCAGCGTAGATATGAAGAACGTCGTGACATGCTGCCGGATGAAGGCATTCGGCTTTACGCCACGGGAAGCCTCCGCACAGATGATACCGTTCAGATACCGTCTGAACTCTGAAGCGATAGAGCAGCTGATGAAGCAGCCGGACACCGACAGCATAGCGCGCCAGCTTGCGGAGCTTGGCTTCCGTACCGACAGCAATGCGGAATTTGCAGCGGTGGAGCAGCTGACGGAACATATCAGCCTTGAATTTTTCCGCAGGACGCTGCGGCTTTCCAGAAACTCATCGACAGTGTATTTCTGTCTGATAGAGTGTCTGGACAATGAACTGCACAATGTAAAGACCATTATCGAGGGCATACGCTACGGCGTCCCCGCCAAAGAGATAATGGAAATGCTGGTAATATAGAAAGGCGGTGGAATAAATGGGAATTGAGAAGATGTCGCAGATCTCCGTCGAAGGAAACAGCGGACAGATGGACAACGCACTGCTCATCTGCTGCGAAAGCCGTAACTTCCAGATGACGGATATCCCGGACAAGACCTCCGGCGGCATTGAGCAAAATCCCTGGTCGGGCGCTTACGAAACGCTCCGCAGCACTGTGGAAGCACTTGGGATAACCCCGGAATTCCGCTCTCATAGTGACATTGCTGAGAATACTCCAGAGGAATTCCGGCAGCGTATTGATAAAATAAACGCAGATATAAAGTCTATCCGCAGGGAGCATGAGGAAATGGCGGCTTCTATACGGGAGCTACGCCAGACCGACGCCTGCGTGAAGCACCTGCTGGGACTGGACGTAACGTTCAAAGATCTGTTTGAATTGAAATACGTGAAGCTCCGCGTCGGAAGACTTCCGGCGGAAAATCTCCAGAAGCTTGATTATTACGTCAACCGCTGTATTCACTTCGTCCCGTTCGACCAGAAGCCGGACTGGGTATGGGGAATTTACCTCACTCCGTCGGACACCGCTGAATTCGCCGACTCCCTTATGAAATCGCTGTACTTCGAGCGCATACGTCTGCCGGACTACCTAGACCAGGACGCAAGGACAACCGACGAAATACTTGTCCACGCGATAGACGATGAAGAGAAGCTGGATCACGAGCTTGAACGCCAGCTCTCAGAATACCGCGACGCACACCGCGACGAGATCCTTACGCTGCTGAGCGCTCTGAAATCCCGCACGGAATGCTATGAACTGCGGAAGATGGCGCTTATCTCCGGCGGCAGATTTTCTTTCACCGGATACTGCCCCACCCGCCTTGCGGACGACCTGGCAAACTCCCTCGGAAATCTGGACGGAGTACAGGTGGTCATAGTCCCGGTAAGCCGGAAGAATCCGCCCGCGGACGTCCCGATCAAGCTGCGCAACAACGTTATATTCCGTCCGTTTGAGATGTTCGTCAGGATGTACGGGCTTCCCGCCTACGGAAGCTTCGACCCCACGCCGTATGTCGCAGTCACCTACTGCCTTATGTTCGGAATTATGTTCGGCGACGTCGGTCAGGGACTGCTGGTTTCCCTGCTGGGACTTATCCTCAGTAAATTCACCAAGAACGGACTTGCTCCGATCATGACCCGCATAGGGCTGTTCTCCGCCGCATTCGGCGTGCTTTACGGCTCGGTATTCGGAATAGAAACGCTGATAACGCCGTTCTTCCACCGGGAGAACATCTGGAGGTTCCTGGGATACACCAAACAGCCCGAAACCATATTCCAGGCAGCTACGACGCTGCTTATCGCCGCGCTTATGATAGGAATCGTGCTGATAGTGCTTTCCATGCTGTTCAATACTATTCTGAACTTCCGCCGCAGGAAATTCGGCGAAGCCCTGTTCTCAGTAAACGGCGTTGCGGGACTTGTGTTCTATATCTCCATCGTAGCGGCTGCGGCAGGAACTTTCATGTTCGGCGCGGATATGTTCAGCCCGGCTTACGTTATCTGCCTGCTGGTGGTGCCGCTCGTCGTTATATTCTTCAAACACCCGCTGTCGAATCTGATTTCCGGCGTTAAGCCCGCTGAAAAGGGATCCATCGGCAATTTCATCATCGAAAACTTCATCGAGCTGTTTGAAGCGGCGCTCAGCTTCCTGTCAAACACCATGTCCTACCTGCGTATCGGCGGCTTCGTGCTCAGCCACGCCGGAATGATGCTGGTTGTCGCGCAGCTTGCCGGCACGAATACTCCCGGCGCTGAGATCACTGTAAGTACCGTGATAGTTTTCATCATCGGAAACCTTGTCGTAATGGGAATAGAGGGACTCCTGGTAGGCATTCAGGTGCTCCGTCTGGAGTTCTACGAGATATTCAACCGCTTCTATGACGGCAGTGGAAAGGACTTCCGCCCCATAGAAATAAGCTTCGGCTCTGAAAAATAATTCTGGAGGATAATTCAATGGAATACATCATGCTTTTCGCACTTCCGCTCATTATTGTAGGAGCCATAATGCTCCCGCTGTTCGTCAATCTGAAGCGCACCAAAGACCACAAGCCCACCAACCGCAGGCGCGCAGTGATAACCAATGCCGCTTCGTTCATCGGCGTGATGGTACTTATGACCGTGCTCCCGCTGACCGGCGCGTTCGCTGAAACCGCTTCTGCGGCGGCAGACGCTGCGGCAGGCGCTTCCGACGGCTTCACCGAGGGCATGAAATACCTCGGCGCGGCGCTCTCCACCGGACTTGCCACCATAGGCACCGGTATCGCGGTAGGCGGCGCGGCTCCGGCGGCTATCGGCGCAGTCAGCGAGAACGACAAGGCGTTCACCAAGGCGCTGATATTCGTTGCACTGGGCGAGGGCGTTGCGATCTATGGTCTGCTGATCTCCATTCTGATACTGTTCGGCTGATATGAAATTCTATCTGATAAGCGACAACATCGACACCCAGATGGGAATGCGGCTTGCCGGGATAGAGGGCACTGTCGCGCACACCGTCCCGGAGGTCGAAGCCGCGCTGGACAGCGCTTTCGCAGACGAAAGCATAGCCGCAGTGCTTATGACCGAAAAGCTGATCAAGCTGTGCAGCGAACGCGTTTATGAGCTGAAGCTCACCCGCAGCCGTCCGCTGATCGTTGAGATACCGGACAGACACGGAAATTCCAGCGTATCCGAAGCGATAAGCCGTTACGTCGGCGACGCAGTCGGCATAAAACTGTAAAGGAGAAGCCGCATGGATAACATCACCGCCCGCCTGGAGCAGTTCCGGCAGGCAATAAACACCCAGGCTGACGCAGAAGCCGCAGAGCTTACCCGCCAGTACGAGGAAAAGCGCGGGGCTATGGAAAAGGAACGCTCCGAGCGCACCTCCGGCGAGGCGCTGGCTGAAATAAGATCCGAGCGCGCCCGCGTCGCAGCGTACTTCCGCAAGGAGCTTTCCCGCTGTGAATTCGACAGGAAGAACGCCGTGCTTGCCCATCGCAGCGAGCTTCTGGAGCAGCTTTTTGACGAGGTGAGCCGCCGCATTTCCGAATGGACGAACACGCCGGGCTACACGGAGTATCTCAGGAATGCGCTTAAAAAGGCGGAGCAACAGTTCGGTATCGACGTCGTGATATACGCCCGCGCTGCTGATATCCCGGCGCTGAGGGGGCTTACGAAACTGCCAGTGACGGAGGATAACTCCATCGTCCTGGGCGGAATAAACGCATTCTCCGGAAACAAATTCGCAGACTTCACCCTTGACAGCCGCCTTGCAGAACAGAAGGCTGATTTCCCGCGCCGCGAAGAGCTGCGGCTATGAACTCTGAAAGGACTGAACTCGCTTGAATTGCATATATTCAATTAACGGCCCGGTCGTCAGGGTTGCCGGAACAAAGGATTTCTCCATGCTGGAGATGGTGTATGTCGGGGAGCGCAGGCTCATAGGCGAAGTCATCGGAGTAAACGACGACTACACCACCATACAGGTATACGAAAATACCGCCGGACTTCGCGTGGGCGAGCCGGTGGAGCCGTCCGGGGCGCCGGTCTGCGCCGCTCTTGGTCCCGGCATCATATCCAACATCTTTGACGGTATCGAGCGTCCGCTGCGGGATATGCCCGGCATTTCCGGGGCTTTCGTTGCCGAGGGAAGCGCGCTGCCCTCCCTGGACGAGCAGCGCGAATTTGACGTAACTGTCACCGTAAAGCCCGGCGACAGGCTCTCCGGCGGTGATGTATACTGCACATGCCCCGAAACTCCGCTGATAACTCATAAATGCATGGTCCCTCCGGATATCTCCGGAGAGGTAGTATGGGCTGCGGATAACGGCAGATACCGCGTAAACGACATAATAATAAAACTCCGCATGAACAGCGGAACTGAAAAAGCGCTCACGATGATTCAGCGCTGGCCGATAAAGACACCGCGCCCCGTGAAGAAGCGCCTGCCGATAACCCGACCGCTCATTACCGGACAGCGTATCATTGACACTATGATACCCATAGGAAAGGGCGGCACGGCGGCTATCCCCGGCGGCTTCGGCACCGGAAAGACCATGACTCAGCACCAGCTTGCGAAGTGGTGCAACGCAGATATAATAGTGTACATCGGCTGCGGAGAGCGCGGAAACGAAATGACCCAGGTGCTTGAAGAATTCTCCGGGCTTATCGACCCGAAATCCGGCAGACCGCTGACCGACCGCACCGTGCTCATCGCAAACACTTCCAACATGCCCGTAGCGGCGCGCGAAGCCTCAGTTTACACTGGAATAACCCTCGCGGAATACTACCGCGACATGGGCTACGACATAGCGATAATGGCGGACTCTACCTCCCGTTGGGCGGAAGCCCTCCGTGAGATATCCGGCAGACTCGAGGAAATGCCCGCGGAAGAGGGCTTCCCGGCTTACCTGCCGTCCAGATTATCGGAATTCTATGAACGCGCGGGCAGCGTTGAAACTCTCAACGGCGGCAGCGGAAGCGTTACCGTTATCGGCGCCGTTTCCCCGCAGGGTTCTGACTTCTCGGAACCGGTGACACAGAACACAAAGCGCTTCGTACGGTGCTTCTGGGCGCTTGATAAGTCCCTTGCGTACGCCCGGCACTATCCTGCCATCGACTGGAACAGCAGCTACAGCGAATATGTCGGCGACCTGACGGATTACTATGACCAGAACTACGGCGCGGATTTTCTGAGGCTGAGGCAGGAGATCTCCGGGCTTCTTGCCGAGGAAAACAAGCTAATGGAGATAGTCAAGCTCATCGGAGCCGACGTACTTCCGGACGACCAGAAGCTTGTCATGGAGACCGCACGGACTATCCGCGTGGGCTTCCTCCAGCAGAATGCGTACCACAAGGACGACACGTTCGTCCCGCTGGAAAAACAGAAGCTGATGATGCGCGCTATTACGGAGCTTTATCATCATGCGCTTGACGCCATAAAACGCGGTGTGACGTTCTCGACTGTCATTAAGACGGGTTTTTTCGACCGCGTATCCAAGATAAAATTTGAAATACCAAACGACAGGCTGTCAATGTTCGACGATTATTTCAAGGAGCTAGACGAAGCCTTTTCCGCACTGTGAGGTTCTATAAACACAACGGCTATATTCCTCCGACAGGGTTCGCTTACAAAGCGCACGCACTCTGCCGGAAAGGGAAGCTGCGAAAGGAGCAGTCCAAATGAATATCCAGTATCAGGGACTGAACGACATTAACGGCCCGCTGGTAGCCCTTGAGGGTGTGAACGGCGTGGCGTTCGACGAGATAGCCACGATAAGGCTCGACGACGGCACCGAGCGCACCGGGCGCGTTGTCCAGATGGACGGCGACCGCGTGATACTCCAGGTATTTGAGGGAACTAAGGGTATCTCTCTGAAGAACACCCGCACCGTGTTCTCCGGAAGACCACTGGAGATACCTCTTGCCACCGAAATGCTGGGCCGCGTATTCACAGGCGCCGGGAAGCCCGCCGACGGTCTGGGACCCGTATTCCCCGAAAAATACGCCGACGTGAGCGGGCAGGCGCTGAACCCCGTTGCACGCGAATACCCGCGGAACTATATCCACACGGGTATTTCGTCCATAGACGCGCTCATGACCCTTATACGCGGGCAGAAGCTTCCGATATTCTCCGGCTCCGGACTTTCGCACAACAAGCTTGCAGTCCAGATAGTACGCCAGGCCAGGATAGCTGACGACGCCGGCGCCGGATTTGCCGTAGTTTTTGCGGCAATGGGCGTACAGAACGACGTTGCGGGCTACTTCCGAAGGAGCTTTGAGGAAAGCGGCGCTTCCGAACGCGTGGTAATGTTCCTCAATCTCTCCGGCGATCCGATGATAGAGCGCCTGCTGACTCCGCTGTGCGCGCTGACCACCGCGGAATATCTCGCATACGAAAAGAACATGCACGTCCTTGTTATCATGACGGATATGACGGCATATGCAGAGGCTCTGCGCGAATTCTCGTCCTCCAAGGGAGAGATCCCCGGACGAAAGGGATATCCCGGCTATCTGTATTCCAACCTGGCTTCGCTGTACGAGCGCGCCGGCGTAATTAAGGGCAGCACTGGCTCCGTGACCCAGATACCGATACTCACTATGCCGAACGACGACATCACGCACCCCGTCCCCGATTTAACGGCGTATATCACCGAGGGTCAGATAGTTTTCGACCGCGAACTTGAGCAGAAAGGTATTTACCCGGCGCTCTCCGTTCTCCTGTCGCTGTCACGTCTGATGAAAGACGGCATCGGCGAGGGCTATACACGTGCAGATCATTCGGCGGTCGCAAATCAGCTGTTTGCGGCATACGCCAAGGTTCAGGACGCGCGTTCACTTGCTTCAGTAATCGGCGAGGACGAGCTTTCCGACGCGGACCGCTCTTATATGCGCTTCGGACGGCTGTTTGAGCAGCACTTTCTTAACCAGGGCTTCGACGAGAACCGCACGATGGACGAAACGCTCGACCTCGGCTGGGATCTGCTGTGCACCCTGCCGAGAAGCGAGCTTGACCGAATCGACGACAAGCTGCTCGACCTCAATTATTCTGCTGCCCGCGCAGCAAGATTTTCAGAAAAATAAACCGCGCAGCCCCGACCGAAGGAGGGTGAGTACTTGGCTGAACAGATATTCCCGACAAAGGGCAACCTTATAAAAATGAAGCGCGCCCTGCGCCAGGCGCAGCTCGGATATGAGCTGATGGACAGAAAACGCAGTATCCTGATACGCGAGATGGTCAGCCTTACCGACAAGGCGCGGGAGCTTCGCAGCAGCATAGGCGATACCTACCGCGACGCCTATCAGGCGTTGCAGCGCGCGAACATATCAATGGGCGTCGTCAGCGACGTCGCAAAAACTATCCCGGTGGATAATTCCCTGTCGCTCAGCACCCGCAGCGTCATGGGCGTGGAGCTTCCGGAGCTTTCTGCGCAGAAAGCGGATATGCATGATATCCCGTACGGAATGCTGCGCACCAACTCCAGCTTCGACCAGGCGTATATCTGCTTCAACCGTGCAAAGGAGATAACAGTGCTCCTCGCCGAAACCGAAAACAGCATCTACCGGCTCGCGATATCCATAAAACGTACCCAGAAGCGCGCAAACGCCCTGCATAACATCATTATCCCGAAATACCGCAGCTACGTGCATTCCATATCCAATTCCCTGGAGGAAAAGGAGCGCGAGGAATTCTCACGCCAGAAAGTCATCAAAACCGCAAAACTGAAAAAAGCATAAATTATCCCCGACGGTTTACCCGCCGGGGCCAGCTTGTCGAAAAAATCGAATTTGCCCGCGAAGCGGGCTTTTGAAATCCGTTTTTTGCTCCGGGTTTCCCGGGGCAAAAAACACTTCTATCCGCACAAGTGTGCGGTTTGTCGGCGTTGCCGACAAACCGTGCGCGCAGGGCGGATGTTCGGCGGAAAAGTCACTTTAGTGACTTTTTCGACGGCCTGTCCCCGACGGTTTACCCGCCGGGGCTTCTTCATATAATTCCAGTCAGTATAAGTGCGCCGGCGCCAAAAGCCACGGCGGTGAGCAGGCTCAGAGGAAGTCCGATGATGGTGGTCACAAGCGCATTGCCGTCAAACACACGTCCGGAGCGCGTAAGATGAAGCTTTACAGTCTTGTCCGGACAGTACAGTCGCTCCCGCATGACGAATTCCGCCGGGAACACATTGCGGTGCGGCTCACCGTCTATCAGGTATTCAGCGGCGTCAAAACGCTTACCCTCGGCGAATCTCAGGAACACACCGGTACACCGCCTGGAATGCAGCAGCATTACCGCGCATACAATAAAGAACGCCGTTGTGAACAGCGCTGCAGCAGCAACGAGCACCGCCCCTCCGACAAGAAAATACCACATATCCACGCCAGCCAGCAGCAGGATAATCACTATCATCACAATTCCCACAAGTATCTCCATAAGCGCTCCCCTCCCATAACAGTATATCATCTCTGCGGTTTTTTGTAAAGGGCGGGCGCAGTACGGCGTTTTTTCTGCAAATCCGCTTGATTTTTTGCGCGGCTTGTGTTATAATAATTTGTAAACACTGTTTCGGCAGTGCGGGACTTCATTATATGACCGCGGGGCTGGCAACAGCAATGAGGAAAGTCCGAGCATCACAGAGCAGGGTAACTGATAACATCAGCCGAGGGCGACCTTAGGGCAAGTGCAACAGAAATATACCGCAGCGAAAGCTGTAAGGGTGGAAAGGCGAGGTAAGAGCTCACCGGGGTGCAGGTGACTGCACTGCCATGTAAACCCTACCCGATGCAACACCGATTGGTGCGGGGGACAACGCGTCTGCTCGGCGCGCCCCGTTGAAAGGTGGCTTGAGCGTAATGGCAACATTGCGCCTAGATAGATGGTCATACACGACAGAACTCGGCTTACCGATGAAGTCCCTGTTTTGCAGAAAAGCGGAGCGATCCGCATAATATCAGCGATCCCGGAAGTATATTTTCCGGGATTTGCGATACAATAGGCAAATACAGTATTATCCCATATAAAGAAATGTCAGGAAAGGAACGCACATGGATATCCCATCTTACCACCTCAATTTCGTCACAGAAGAATACGACGAAAATGGCATGCTCACAAAGTTCGGGATAAAGTACCCGGAAAACTTCAACTATGCATACGACATCATAGATAAATACGGTGAAATGGAGCCTGACCGCCGTGCGCTCATGTGGGTGGATCTCCAGGGCAACGAAAAGCTGCTGACCTTCGGTGACCTGTCCAGACTGTCCACACAGGCGGCGAATATGTACCGCGCATGGGGCATCAAAAAGGGCGACAAGGTAATGCTGGTGCTCAAGAGGAACTACCAGTACTGGTACGCTATCCTCGGCCTTATGAAGATCGGCGCAATAGCTATCCCCGCGACACATATGCTCACCGTCAAGGATTTCGAATACCGCTTCCAGGCGGCTGACGTTTCCGCCATCATTGCGACTGCGCACGCAGATGTTGCTCACTTCATTGACGAGGCTGACGAGATGCTCGGCGACCGCAGACTGCGCGTCAAGGCGATAGTCAACGGCACTCACAAGGGCTGGCATCAGTTCGACGAGGAGATAACCCAGTACCCGGACACGATGGAACGCGTCCCCACAAAGGTGACTGACCTCCATCTGCTGTACTTCACCTCCGGTACAACCGGCTATCCCAAGATGGTGGTACACGACCACGCCTATGGCCTCGCGCACATTCAGACCGCGAAGCACTGGCAGAATGTAGACCCAAATGGAATACACCTCACCATCAGTGACACCGGCTGGGCTAAGGCGGCATGGGGTAAGCTCTACGGTCAGCTGGCTATGGGTACATGCGTATTTGTGTACGACTTCGACAAGTTCATCCCCGAAAACATGCTGAAGATAATGGAGAAATACAGGATAACCACATTCTGCGCACCTCCCACGATGTTCCGCTTCTTCATAAAGGAGGGCATCGGCAAATACGACCTCTCCAGCCTGAAATACTGCACGATCGCGGGCGAAGCGCTTAATCCAGAGGTGTTCAACAAGTGGTATGAATACACCGGTATCAAGCTCATGGAGGGCTTCGGACAGACGGAGTCCACCGCTATCCTCGCGAACATCACCGGAATGACTCCCAAGCCCGGAAGCATGGGCAAGCCCTCGCCGCTGTATAACGTTGACCTTGTGGACGCTGAAGGCAATTCAGTTCCCGTCGGAGAAGTCGGCGAGATCATTGTGCGCGGCGAATACTGCAACACCCCCGGACTTTTCCGCGGATACTACAACAGCAAGGAGCTTACCGACGAGGCCTGGCACGACGGAATGTACCACACCGGCGACACCGCATACCGCGATGAGGATGGCTACTACTGGTATGTCAGCCGAAACGACGATGTTATCAAGTCCAGCGGCTACCGCGTAGGTCCGTTTGAGGTAGAGAGCGTGCTCATGACGCACCCGGCGGTTCTGGAATGCGCCGTTACCGGAGTTCCCGACCCGATACGCGGTCAGCTCGTCAAGGCGACTATCGTACTGACAAGGAACTACACCGCAAGCGACGAGCTTGCCGAGGAGCTGAAAACATTCG
Source organism: uncultured Oscillospiraceae bacterium (assembly GCA_934457235.1). Taxonomy (GTDB): domain Bacteria; phylum Bacillota; class Clostridia; order Oscillospirales; family Ruminococcaceae; genus CAG-115. Next base: position 23,288 of record CAKSHT010000002.1, on the reverse strand, counting down.
TAAAGCACAACACAGCTCCCTACAAGTACCCCAGAATGATCGAGTTCGTTGACGAGCTTCCCAAGACGGTCAGCGGAAAGATCATGCGTGCCGAGATACGCCGCAGGGATATGGCTAAATACAACGAGGATATCTGATTTAATACGCGCAGCGGGCTGCATGTAATGACATGCAGCCCGTTTTTCCGTGACAAATATCTGATGTTTTTTCAACTGGAAATTGCATCGACATCTATCATGTGGCCATATGTGAAAAAAATAGCATTTCATTGTGATAATAAACAAAAAGAACTCTAAAAATTGCTACAAACTATTCAAATTTGATAAAAACCACTTTACAAGCGCTGTCAATAGTGCTATAATATAATCACAGAAACGGATCAGCTCACCACACTGAGGGGAAATGATTCGGGGAAAGGATAGATGAATTATGAAACTGAAAAATATGATCTCCGATGGCGAAAAGGTACAGGTTTTCGAAGTTGACGGCAAGGCTGTCAAGGTATTCAAAGACCCGAACGAACCCAAGAGTGTGGTACTGTACGAAGCACTTACTCACTCCCGCGTTGAGGAAACAGGCTGCAGACTGGTGCCCCCTCTTGAAGAGGTTGCCAAGATTGACGGCAAGTGGGCTATTTCATATAAGTACATAACCGGCGACACAATGGCTGAGTTAATGAAGAAGGATCCCAAGAAGGCTGACGAGTATCTTGAGCAGATGGTTGACCTCCAGATTGAGATCAATGCACAGCGCTCCCCCAAGATCAGCCGTCTGAAAGATTATCTCAAGCGCTCCATTGAAAGCCTTGACATGATCGACGACGTAAAGAAGTACGAGCTTCTCACCCGTCTGGAATCCATGCCGAAGCATGTTAAGCTCTGCCATGGCGAGTTCACTCCTGATAACATCATCATCAATAACGACGGCGTTTTCGTAGTAGACTGGCTGAAGGCTAAGCAGGGCAACGCTTCCGCTGATGTTGCCAAGACATATCTGTGGTTCTGCCTGAATCACCACACCGAATACGCTGAGAAGTATCTCAAGCTGTACTGCAAGAAAACAGGCACCGCTGTCAAGTACGTCCAGGACTGGCTTCCCATCGTGGCTGCCGCTCAGCTGAAGTTCAAGCGCCCTGAAGAGCGCGAGCTTCTCCTCACCTGGATCGACATCGCGGATTACGATTAATTACTGAATGCAATAGTCTTTCTCCTTACAATATGATTTATCGGGTATAACTCGATCTCCCCTGCCATCTGGCAGGGGAGTTTTTTTTGTGCAGAACCGGGCATAAAAAGCCGCGCATGTAATCATGCGCGGCTCGAAGTTTTAATTATGTATCAGACGGAAGCGCCCTTGGTGATGAACACCGGATAATCCGCAGAACCGGTGATAGTACGGTTTTTGGTGAGTGTAACGTCCTTGTCGGTTATGCCATTGATAAGCGCTGCCTTCTCCTCAATGACAGTGCCCTGCATAACGATACTGTTCTTTACAACAGCGCCCTTGCCTACCTTTACACCGCGGAACAGCACGGAATTCTCAACGGTGCCGTCGATGATGCAGCCGTCAGCGATGAGTGAACCCTTTACGTTGGCGTCAATGCCGTACTTCGCAGGAGCGACATCTCTTACCTTGGTGTAAATAGGCTTGCTCATGGAGAATACCTTATGGCAAACTTCGCGGTTCATCATGTCGTTGTTTGCCTTGTAGAAAGTCTTCATGCTGTCGATTATCTCGAAGTATCCATCGTACTTGTAGCCGCAGATCTTGAAGTCGTGCAGCTTGTGCTGGAGGATATCAGTCTCGAAGCTGTAAAGGCTGCGGCACTCGCTCTCACGAATGATATTCTCAAGGAACTGGCGCTTTGTAACATAGATGTTCAGCGCGGGCTTTACCTCTCCGCTGATGGAGGGTCTTGTCAGCACGTCGTATACCATGTCGTTCTCGTCAACGCCGAGTACGGTGAATCTGGAGGTACGCTCTGCGTCGTAAACGCCCGTGCCGTAAACGCAGGTGATGTCTGCGCCCTTCTTCTCGTGGAACTCAATAATCGGCTTGAAATCAATGTTCGCAACGACATTGCTGTCGGACATGATAACATACTCCGTGCCGGACTCGTGAATGAACTCAGCAGCTCCTGCAAGAGCCTCCAGACGTCCGCGGTATACGCCGTTGTCGCTTCTGCCATAAGGCGGCAGAATATGCAGACCGCCGGTCTTTCTCGCGAGATCCCACTCGCTGCCCATTCCCAGGTGATCCATCAGGGAATAATACTTAGCCTGTGTGATTATGCCGACCTGTGTGATTCCGGAATTGACCATGCTTGATAGCGGGAAGTCCACCAGGCGGTATCTTGCACCGAACGGAATGCTCGCCATAGCCCTTGCCTTAGTCAGCTCGGGGAGGTTATCTTCGTGCATATTAGCAAAAATAAGTCCTAAAACATTGCCCATACTTGCCATATCAAAAACTCTTCCTTTCCTGTCTTATATATCCTTGGAGATCATAGCCTTGGGCGGTGCGATCGCCTTGTCGGAAACATTCACGTTATGACCGACAACTGCAACGCCCCACTGGGACTTGTCCTCGATAAGCTCAGGACGTTCGCCGATATGCGCGCCCTCGCCGATGACACAGTTCTCGCCGACGATGGAGTACTCGATGACAGCGCCCTTCTTGATCACGGTGTTCGGCATAATGATACTGTCGCGTACGATGGCGCCCTCTTCAATAACGACGCCTGCAAACAGCACGGCGAAATCTACCATGCCGTAGATCTCGCAGCCCTCTGCTACCATGGAGTTCTGGATCTGGCTGGAGGGACCTGCATAATGCGGAGGCATTACCGGGTTTCTGGAGTAGATCTTCCAGCTGTCGTCCAGCAGGTCGAGCGGAACCTTGGGGTCGAGCACGTCCATGTTTGCTTCCCACAGGGAATCAATGGTTCCGACATCCTTCCAGTAGCCGTCAAAGTGGTATGCCACCATCTTCTCGTTGTTCTCCAGCATTGCCGGGATTATGTTCTTGCCGAAGTCCTTGGTAGCGCCCTCGTCGTTCTCATTCTCAATGAGGTACTTGCGGAGCTTGGACCATGTGAATACATAGATACCCATGGAGGCCAGGTTTGACTTAGGCTCCTTGGGCTTCTCTGCAAACTCGTAGATAGTGCCGTCGGGATTTGCGCTCATGATACCGAAGCGGGGTGCTTCCTCCCACGGAACTTCCAGAACCGCGATAGTTGCGTCAGCCTGGTGCTCCTTATGGAAGTCAACCATCTTGGAATAGTCCATCTTATATATATGGTCGCCGGACAGGATAACAACATACTCTGGGTCGTAGCGGTCAATGAAGCCGATATTCTGGTAAATAGCGTTTGCCGTACCGGAATACCATGCCTTGCCTGCTGCGGTTTCGTAAGGCGGCAGAACATGAACACCGCCGTGTGCGCGGTCAAGACCCCATGGCTGACCGTTGCCTATGTACTCGTTGAGCACCAGCGGCTGATACTGTGTGAGAACGCCTACTGTGTCTATTCCTGAATTAACGCAGTTTGACAGCGGGAAGTCGATAATTCTGTACTTTCCTCCGTAGGGGACTGCGGGCTTTGCCATCTCCTGGGTAAGTGCATACAGTCTGCTTCCCTGACCACCGGCAAGGAGCATTGCAACGCACTCTTTTTTAATGTGATTCATATATTTCCTCCTGTCCCGACCCTGTGAGCCGTGATTTACTTATATTATTCGCCATCTTTGGCGGGGTTGGCTTTGTTATGCCCGGAAGCTTTCTGCTTTCCTATGGCGTTTCTGGCGATCTCCGCAGGCTTACCTGCCTTTGCGGCAGCCTCTGTGACCTCTGCGGGGATATCCACTACCGGTCTTTCCTCGTTCAGTAACGGAAGAACCACGGGTATTGCTGCTTCTGCGGGCACTTCCGGCTGTATGGATTCCTCGGCAACTTCTTCCGCGGGAAGCTGACTCGGCGGAGTACGCTTGTTCTTGATTTTGAAGAACAGTGCTGCCATCGGCGGCAGGTCAAGGCTTATCCTGTACTGCTCGCCATGCATCGGCTCTTCCTTTGCGGTTAGGATCCCGTTTGAGATACCGGTGCCTCCGTACTTCACGTCATCGGAGGTAAACACCTCTTCATAGTCTGCGTAATACGGAACGCCTATCTCGTATATCTCATGCCTTACCGGCTGGAAATTGCATACACATATCAGCTCGTCCTTGTTTCTCGCGATTCTGCGGAACGCAATAACGGAGTTCGCATTGTCCTCACTGGATATCCAGTGGAATCCCTCCCAGCTGGTATCGCACTCCCACAGCGGCGGATTGTCGGTGTAGAACTTGTTGAGATCCTTCACGTACTCATGAAGCTTCCTGTGCGGCTCAAACTCCAGCACCTCCCAGTCAAGCTGAGTCTGGAAGTTCCATTCCTTGTACTGCGCGAATTCCTGCCCCATAAACATCAGCTTTTTGCCGGGGTGAGCCATCATATAGCCAAGAAACGTACGCATGGAATTGAAGCGGAAATCCCTCGGTCCGCCCATCTTGTCGAGCATGGAGCACTTTCCGTAAACCACCTCGTCGTGTGATATCGGGAGTATGTAGTTCTCGGAAAACGCATAGTAGAACGAGAACGTAACCAGATTGTGATTGTAAGGTCTTGACAGCGGATCCATGGACATATAGCGGAGCATGTCGTTCATCCAACCCATGTTCCACTTGAAGTTGAAGCCCAGACCGCCTATATCGGCAGGCTTTGTGACCATCGGCCACGCGGTGGATTCCTCGGCGATCATCATGATGTTCTGATGTTCGCGGAACAGCGCTGCATTCAGTTTCTGGAGGAACGCAACGGCTTCAAGGTTCTCATGTCCGCCGTAGGCATTCGGTCGCCACTCGCCGTTCTGCCTGTCGTAATCAAGGTAAAGCATCGAAGCCACTGCGTCAACTCGCAGTCCGTCGATGTGGTATTTCTCTATCCAGTAATTCGCGTTGGAAACAAGGAAGCTCTGCACCTCAGGTTTGCTCCAGTCGAAAATATGGGTGCCCCAGTTCTTGTGCTCGCGCTTTAAAGGATCAGAGTATTCATAGCAGCTTGTGCCATCAAATTCGTAAAGACCCGCAGCGTCCTTCGGGAAGTGCGCCGGAACCCAGTCCATTATGACGCCTATCCCGGCGGCATGACACTGGTCAACGAACTCCATGAAATCATGCGGAGTACCGAAACGCGAGGTCGGTGCAAAGTAGCCTATCTGCTGGTAACCCCAGCTTCCATCATACGGAAACTCACCTATCGGCATAAGCTCGATATGGGTGTAGCCCATCTTCTTTACGTACGGGATAAGCTCCTTGGCAAGCTGCCTGTAGCTGAGGAAGTTCTCGCCGTCCTTACGCCAGGAGCCGGCGTTCACTTCATAGATATTCGCAGCACTGTCGTAAATATTCTTCGCGTGGAGGTCGTCAAGATATTTCTGGTCGGTCCACTTGAAGCCGTCGATGTCATAGAACTTGGTCGCCGTGTTGGGACGCAGTTCCATATGATATCCGTAGGGGTCGGCCTTGAGCTTTATCAGCCCATCCTGGCTCTCTACGCTGTATTTGTAATTATCGTACTGCTTTATTCCGGGAACGAAAAGCTCCCAGATACCGCCGTCGCTTATCTTGTTCATCGGGTGGCGGCCTCTGTCCCAGTGATCAAAGTCGCCGACAACGCTCACGCTCCGGGCATTCGGCGCCCATACTCTGAATATGGCACCGGGCTTCCCGTCCTGTACCTCCCTGTGAGAGCCGAAGAATTCGTATGCATGGGAATTCTCGCCCTGATGGAACAGATACAGCGGAACAGTGTATTTTTCCGGAACGATGATAGCCATATTGCAAGACCTCCTGTCATAACGCTAATGGTATTCGATCCCGCCCCATGTGGAGCGACTAACAATAAAAATGAACAAAAAGCCCGTTAAAGCTTATTGAACCTTTGTGATTATTGTACCACATCGCCGTTTTTTTTTCAATAGTTTTGTGAACTTTTCATGTTTTTAGCTATTTTTAGCCATATCAAATTGTGAACTATGTACACAACTTTTCAACTTTATGTAAACAACAAATCACAAAAGCGTAACACCTGTGAAAAGTGACTTAAAATAGGCAAAATACCGAAAACCAAAAGGGCTGCCCGAAAGCAGCCCGGAATCGTCACCTCCCCACGCTAACCGCTATTATGCTGATATCGTCCTCCCTACCATTTTCAGCGCCGCGGGCTGTCCTTGCGATACACTCAGAAAGTTCCTGCGGCGTGCGTTTCCCGTCAGTTTCCCGGGAAAGTTCCCTGCCGAGCCACTCCTCGTCAAGCGAAGCGCCGTCAGTCGTCATAATTATCATATCCCCGGCGGATACGTGAAACTTCTGCGCCGGAACCGTGATCCTCCCCCCTGTCCCGGTCGGAGCCGAAGAAACTGACGCCCGCAGCAGTCTGTCGGAGCATTTTATGTAGCTCACCGCCGCTCCCGCCTTGTAAATAACGCACTCGCCAGTGTTAAGATCCAGGCGGCATATGTCCAGCGTCGCATAGCTCTCGTCAGAGGATTTCACCATAAGCGACGTATTCACGACCTCCAGCGCCGCAGACAGGGATATCCCGCTCTTTATCAGCCTTGAAGCCATACTGCACGCAAGCGCCGAATCTATCCGTGCCCGGCTGCCACTTCCCATTCCGTCGGAAAGGATAACATACAACGCTCCGGTCGGATCCGTAAAGCTGTCGAAGCAGTCGCCGCATATACGATTCTTGCCGCGGCACAGCTGGCACGCGCCTATCTCCGCGGACATCTTTGCCCTCTGCGACGCGATTATGCGCACTCTGCCGCCGCTCGTGCTGACCTCCGGAAGATCAAGCTCCTTACCCACCGCGCGTATCAGAAGCTCCCCCAGGTACTCACGGTCCGTGCTCAGCTCGCCGCTGCCGTAGGCTTCCACGCGTATCCTGCCGCCCTTGGTGAGGTTGATGAACGCCGCCGTGTCCGTCAGACCGCACTCCCGCAGGACTTTCTCCGCACGGCGCTCGGCTATGCGGCTGCCAGTGCGTATACGGCCGGCGGCTGCGCCCATATCCGCCAGGATACCGCTCAGCGAGAACAGTTGACCGCTGTATATTCTGCGTAACTCACGGATACGCTGCTGCTCCCCGGAGGCCGCCAGATACTGTTCATACGCCTTGCGTACTCCACGGATAACGCCCTCACGGTTGACGCACTCAGCGGCCGCCATAGGCGAAAGCGACTGCACTGAAAGCTCCCCGCCGGAACGAAGCACTTTCACCAGCCGGTCGAACTCCCGATGGAACAGCTCGTACTTCTGACCCCAGCACACCATATTATTCGGGCAGCTTCTGCACACCTTGTCCGCAGCCTTATCCGCCACCTGCGGCAGGCTCTCGGTGTAGCGGCGCTCCAGCGTATCCGAAGCCGCTTCCAGTCCGGTATTTACGCCGGACAGCGCTCCCGCCGCAAAATTCAGCCGCTCACGCATCATAAGCGCGGCGGTGTTCTCGGTCATTCCGCAGTCCTCGGAGGTTTTGCGCTGAGGGATAAGGATATACCCAGCTCCTGCCGCCGCAAGCTCTGCAAAGACGCGCCAGCTGTCAGTATCCGCTCCACCTGCCAGGAGTGCCGCACAGCCGAAAAACAGCGCGCCTACCGCCCGTGTTATCTTTCCGAAACGGTCAAGACAGCAGCTCAGCACCGCCGCGAAGCAGACTGCGCCGGCTTCCGCCATTCCAGCGCTTCCCGATGCGCACAGCCCGAAAAGCACTGCTACTCCGGTCATCGCTCCGGCGGCGCCGCGGCGGTCCGTCATTCGCAGAAGCAGGAATCCCGCAAACAGCCGACCTACATTACACGGCGGATAGTCCAGCCTGCCAAGCGATATAAATACTATCCCGGCGACCGCTGCGGCAAGCGTACAGTCGCCGACATCCGACTGATCGAAGCCGCGGCTGTTTACCCTGTCGTAAAGCAGCATCACGCATGACGCGAATATTCCCGCCATAATCGCAGTGATTATCCCTGACAGCAGCGCCGACGGGCTCACATACTCAGCGCACGATGGAAAGAACGCTGCCACCGCCGCCACCAGCCCCTGAACGGCGCAGTTCACCTTTATGTACCGTGTACGCGGAATAAACCGCCCCGCCAGGGCTATCAAAAGACCGCCAAGCCCGACGAATCCGTCGGGAAATCCTCGCACCATCGCACCGAGCGCTCCCCCGGCGTATATCCATATGCTGCCGTTGTTCATTCCGGCGGCAAGCGCCGAAGCGCCGACCGTTCCCCTCCCGGCGCCAAGCTCCATCAGCAGTCCGCATGCCGCCCATGCCGCCGGAGCCACTACTCCGGCTGGTTTCACCAGAGCCGCCCTGCGCCGCAGGACAGCTGCCCTTTCTGTCATGTTTATCTTCCTTTCATTTTCCCCGTCCGCCGCAGAAGCACCCACCACCCCATGACCGATCACAGGAAAGATGCGTACTTTTCCTACGGCTTCTTGCAAGATACATTTTACCATATAAAGGAAGAGTAATCTGTCGCACTCCGGCGGTAAATTATGTTTTGTTATGATTTTATAAGTATTTTGCGCTCACATAAGGAAAAATACAAAAAGGTTTTGACAAAACGAATGTTTTATGGTAGAATATAAACAGGTATCTGCACAATGCAGGTTATATTTACACACGAAAGGTGATCCAGATGAATATTGAATTTGAAGCAGCGCTCAAATACATTGATTTAGGCAACTACGACAAGGCAATCGAGGGGATAAATTCCGCGATATCCAAGGAGACTGAAAAGGGCAATCTGTCCGACGCGGCGCAGTTCCGCTGCGTACTCGGCGAACTGTATGCAAACCTCGGCAAGGTGGAGGATTCCACAAGGGAATTCGAACAGGTCCTTGATTACTGTGACGAAACCAGCACGCTCCAGCAGCAGCGCAAAATCGCACAGACCTATCTCGACGCTTTTTCCGGAAAGCTCCCGATGCCCGCAGCTCCGGAGCGCATGAAGCGTCCCGGCGATGTTCCGCTGGTTCCCAAGCCACGCCAGAATGCGGCGTTCATCGCAAAACAGTCCAGAAGACACAAGTAATCCCAAAGCACCCGAAAGGCGGAAATCATGGAAAGACGCGACAAGATAAACTACTACCTTGACATATCACAGACTGTCGCAGAACGGGGTACCTGCCTGCGGCGAAATTTCGGCGCGATAATCGTCAAGAACGACGAGATAATCGCCACCGGATACAACGGCGCTCCGCGCGGCAGAAAAAACTGCTCTGATATCGGGGTATGCATGCGCGAGAAGATGAATATTCCGAAAGGGCAGCGCTACGAGCTGTGCCGCTCCGTGCACGCAGAGGCGAACTGCATAATCAGCGCCTCCCGCCATGACATGATAGGCTCCGAGCTTTATCTTGCGTGCCTTGACGCCAAGACCGGGCAGCTTTACGGCGACGTTGAGCCATGCTCCATGTGCAAACGCCAGATAATCAACGCAGGTATCGAAAAGGTGTATATCCGCGTTACCTCCACGGAATACAAACTGATGAACGTCAGCGACTGGGTGGATAACGACGAAAGCCTTACAGGCAGCGAGGGCTATTGATGGAGCTTACAAATATCGGAGTGATAAAGTCGCTGTTTGATCAGCACGGCTTTTCGTTCACAAAATCGCTCGGTCAGAACTTTCTGATAAATCCGGCAGTCTGCCCGAAGATAGCGGAAATGGGCGGCGCTGGTCCGGGGGTATGCGCGCTTGAAATAGGCACTGGCATCGGCGTGCTCACAAAGGAGCTTGCCGAGCGCTGCGACAAGGTTATCGCCGTGGAGATAGACACCTCCCTGAAGCCGATACTTGAAGAGACCCTCGCGGATTACGACAACGTTGAAATAGTTTTCGCGGACGTGATGGAAACTGATCTTGCCGCACTGCTCACAGAAAAAGCGCCCGGAATGGAAGTAGTCGTCTGTGCAAATCTGCCGTACTACATCACATCTCCGGTAATAATGCGCGTGCTTGAAAGCAGACTTCCGGTATCAGCCATGACTGTGATGGTACAGAAAGAAGCCGCTGACCGCATATGCGCAAGGCCCGGCACCCGGAACTGCGGCGCGATATCCTGTGCGGTCTCATACTACAGCGATCCGAAGTTGCTGTTCAAAGTTGGCAGAGGCAGTTTCATGCCCTCCCCGAACGTAGACAGCGCCGTTATCCGCCTGGACGTCAAGCCGGATTCCGACAGATCTGCGGAATGGGAGCGGCTGATGTTCCGTATAATCCGGTCATCGTTCTCACAGCGCAGGAAGCAGATTGCAAATCCGCTGTCCGGTGAGCTTCACATACCAAAGGCGGAGCTTACGGAACTTATGCAGTCCTGCGGAATAAAACCCACCGCCCGCGCCGAGGAACTCACACTGGAGGATTTCGCAAAGCTTACAGACGCAGTAAATTCACTGAAATAACAAAATCCCTGAGGATTTCTCAGGGGTTCAGCTTGTATTTCCAAGGCTGCCAAAACTTAAGCCCCCGGACGATCCCGGAGGCTTATTTTTACTTGTTCATCTGCCAGTGAGCCAGTGTGATAGTTTCAAAGCCCTTCGGTGAAAGAATAGGCTTTGCGATGCGCTGCTTTGTTTCTTCAGAAAGCGCCCTGTTCTTTGCGAACTCTGCGCCTGCCTTTGTTATCTCAGCGAGATAGCCCTCGCGCTGGCGCTTTGCCTTTTCAGCTATGAACAGTTCGCCCTCGGAACATAGGATAGCAGTGTAATGTCCGTCACCTGCGATAAGGTCAAGCTGCTTCAGAAGCGCGGGATACATCGGCTTTGCGTCAACATATCCACAGGTCGTGATGACTACCAGTCTCTTGTCATGCATGCTATCGTCACGCAGCTCGTGGAAGCTTGCGTTCTTGTCCTCCACAAGATTTCCCATATAGGGCAGCATGAACGGCAGACAGCGGTCTGTCATAGCCTTCATCTGGGACGGCATTCCGAAAAAGTAAAGCGGAAAGCTCTCAATAACGATATCCGCAGCCTTTATCTTCTCATAAATGTCCTGCATGTCATCTTTCAGCACGCAGCTTCCGGGAGTGCGGCTCCAGCAGGAAAAGCAGCCGCAGCAGGGCTTGATATCCTTTTTATAGAGGTTCACCTGCTCAACCTCGGTGTCCTCCGGAAATCCCTTCAAGAACGCCTTGGTTATGTTCAGCGTGTTGCTGCGCTCCGCTTTAGGGCTTCCGTTAAGTATAAGTACTCTCATCTGTTCTCCTTAATCATCTTCGTTCGGCAGGCTTATGCTATAATAATACAGACTTCCGCAGGCGGTGATTTTGCCGGTGATGAATTTTCCGTGCATTCTGACCGCTTCCGGTTTTCCGTTCAGCCCGTGATAGATGCCGCTGCGCTTGTACAGGGCTTCCCTGCGCGTCCAGGCTGTGTAGAAATAACGCTCCCTGTCCCCGCTCATCATGAATCCAGTATACTCCGCAGCGTCCATAAATGAGCGCGCCAGCTTCTCCATATGCTCGCGGCTGTAACTGCGCACACGCTGTATGTCAGCACCGACCTCCGCATCCGCTCCCGCTGCGACGCATACCAGCGCCGCGCCCTCGGAGTGGGACACGCTGAAATCAACGTCCCGGCGGTTTATTATGCACGGTCTGCCGTTGGAATCACGCATTATTTCAAGGTTCCTGCGGTCTATGCCGTTCTTCTTCAGCAGATTGTCCAGCAGGATGAATCCGCAGGCGCTCTCGGCAAACGTCGGTTTGCCGGATTTTCCCGCGAGATAGTCGAAATATTCCCCGCAGGTCCGGGAGTATTCCTCCCTGGCGGAATTTATACGCTCCAGCAGCTCCACGCCGCCTGATACGATACATGCAGTAAAATCAAATTTAAGCTCAGCCATAAATCGCATTCTTGTCCATTGCAGTGAACAGCATGCTGCCCTTTGCCTTGACAGCGCCGTCGCAGGAAATGACTGCAGAAAACTCCGCAGCCGCAGCGGATATCATAACCGCCTTAACTTCGATCTCCAGTCTGTCGCCGGGAATTACCGGGCGCAGGAACTTGAAATCCTTGACTTTCAGCAGAACGTACATTTTATTCTCGTCCTGTGCAGCGCCGTCCGGAGCGATAACAAGGCTGCAAAGCTGCGCAGCGCTCTCAATCAGCAGAACTCCGGGCATTATCGGTGCGCTTGGGAAATGCCCCATGAAGTACGGCTCGTTGACGGAAACGCACTTTATTCCCTTAGCGGATTCGTTCGGCACAAGCTCGGTCACGCGCTCTATCATCTGGAACGGCGGGCGCTGCTTTATGCGCTCGTTAATTTCAAGCAGGTTCATCATAAGCTCAGACCTCCGTCAAGAACTATCACCTGACCGGTGACATACGCGAAAGAATCGGAACACAGCTGTGCAACAACGTCAGCAACCTCGGCAGCGGTGCCAAGTCTGTGCATCGGGATCGCCTTGAGGTACTCCTCTTTCTTGTCCTCAGGGATAGCGTCCAGCATTTCAGTCTCGATAAAGCCCGGAGCTACCGCATTCACACGGATACCGCGGGGAGCCAGTTCCTTTGCGAGGGTTGCAGTCATGGAATTCACAGCGCCCTTAGTCGCGCTGTAAACGCCCTGTCCCTCTACAGCAAGCACGGAGCTTACGGAGGACACGTTGATGATAACACCCTGCTTCTTGCCCATCATCTTGAGGGCTGCCTGCTGTGCGCAGTGGAAGTATCCCTTAATGTTGATATCAAGGCTGCGTGTGAGAGAATCCTCGTTGATCATCAGAAGATATGCGTCGTCAACAACGCCTGCGTTATTTACCAGGACGTCAAGTCTGCCGAACGCCTTGTGAGCCTCACGGAACATGTTCTGCACTTCCTTGAGGTCGGCGGTGTTCGCCTTTATCGCAACGGCTTTCTGACCCTTTGCCTCTATCGCAGAAACTACCTCCTGCGCCTTTGCCTCGTTTGAGTTGTAGTTCACAACTATATCGTAACCGCATTCCGCCAGCCGCAGGGCACACGCCTTGCCGATTCCGCGGGAAGCGCCGGTAACTAATGCGACCTTCTCCATTTTTCCTCCTTAGAATAAGGCAACACCGCACAATTAGCGGCTAACGCCTTTGCCGCACGCTTTCTTGCAGATTTTCCGCCATATTGCGCAATTCGTCCTAGCAAGGCGTGTCTCCCCCGGTGGGGGAGGTGTCAACGCAAGTTGACAGAGGGGCTAGTTTGGCACAACATATCACCGCCTGCTATAAGTGCGATGTTATATTTTGTGCCAAACTAACGACAGACCAGCCTTGCGTCGCTAGTTGTTGACTTGAAAACGCTATCGCTTCCGTCAACAACTCCTCATTGTACAATCTGACGAAAAATCTGACGTCGCAATCGCACGACAATAATTATGCGGTGTTGCCATAAATCGGAATTCGGGGCATGTGCGGGAAGCCCCGCACTCCGAATTCCGAATCTTAAATATTACGCCTTTTTGAGGACTACCGCGGAATAGGAACCGCCGGCGCCCCATGCAGCCGCCAGGATATACTTGTATCCGGAAACGTCCACATCAGCAGCCTTGCCGCCAACGTAAGCCTTTACAGTATTTCCAGCCTTGCCGGAAAGCACCTTCGCGGCATATGCAGCCTGCATCGAAGCCGCAGCCGCTCTTGCCTCGCCGATGTTCTCCCTTACAGCGAACACCGGGATATCCTTTGCGAATATCTTCTTGTAGGCTGCAAGCTCCATCTCGTCGATGGTCTTGTGACCGTCAGCGAAACCGCTCACTGCGTCGATGTCAGCGGGAGCGATGCCGGCAGCCGCGCACGCCTGCTCGATAGCCTTTGCGAGTGCATCCTCGGAGCCTGCGACTGTGCCGAATTCCACAGCGTGGTGGGTCATCGCGCAGCCTGCTACCTCGGCGTACTTCTCAGCACCGCGCTTCTCAGCGGAGGAAGCCTTCTCCAGAATGAGGGATACAGAGCCCTCGCCCAGAACAAATCCGGACTTATCCAGCGAATACGGCTTGCTCTCGGCAAGCAGACCGAGCTTTCCGTAAAGCTCCGCGTCAACGTCGGTGTTCTCATCAGTACCGCTTGCGACAATGATATTCTCGGTGCCGTTGTGCAGTACGTCAGCTGCGTAGCAGATGCTCTGTAAGCCCGCCTGTACGCTGTTCGCAACAGTCACGTTGTAGCCCTTTATTCCCGCAAAGATGCTGAAATATCCGCCAGCCGCATTGTATACTGTGTTCGGGAAGGAGAACGCACTGCCGTTTGCGGTGCCGCCCTCTACTACAGCCTTCTGGAATCCCACGATCTCGGTCATAGGACCGTCGGAAGTACCGACAACTATGCCGATCTCGTTCTCGTTGCTCTCGTCTATGGTTACGTTACCGTCGGCCAGCGCACGCATGCCGCTTATCAGCTGTATCTGGCTGAATCTGTCGAGCTTGCGGTAGAACGCCATCTTGATACCATGTGCCTTGTAATCGTCGGAGGTGATGGAAGCGCGTATGCCCTTGCCCTCTTCCTCTGTATTGCCAACTACTTCGCCGATACCAGTGATGTATATCTTCTCGTTATTGGTGTTGTCGGGCATGTCATGCTGCTTCTTCGCGAATACGATGGAAGCATTGTTGCCGCCGAACGCAAAGGAGTTGGAAACCGCGAAATTCACAGGCTTCTTGTGCTTGGCGTTCGGTACGAAGTCGATATCCCCTGCCTTTTCCTTGAGAACAGCAAGATCCTCGTCGGTGTAACCGATAGTCGGAGGAACGATGTCCTCACATACGGACTTGACTGTCAGGACTGCCTCGATGGAGCCAGCCGCGCCCAGGCAGTGTCCGGTCATGGACTTGGTGGAGCTTACGGAAAGGTGCTTGTTCTCGTCGAACAGTGTGTGCAGGGAAAGGAACTCAGCCTCGTCGTTCTTGGCTGTACCCGTGCCGTGGGCGTTGATATAGTCAACGTCGGTGAAATCAAGACCGGAGGTCTTGACAGCGCGGCGGATAGCGCTCATCTGACCCTGTCCGTCGGGACGGGGAGCAGTGATGTGGTGCGCGTCAGAGCTTACGCCGGAACCGAGTATCTCACAGTATATCTTCGCGCCGCGTGCGACTGCATGCTCATAGCTCTCGACGATAAGGATACCTGCACCCTCGCCGAGGGTAATTCCGTTGCTGTGGTTGAAAGGCGAGCAAGGGTTCTCAGAGAGCGCGTGGAGCGCGTGGAATCCCGCGAAAGCCAGCGAAGAAAAGCTGTCAGAGCCGCCCGCAACGAATGCGTCAGCCTTGCCCGCACGGATAAGGTCGCAGGCATAGGAAAGGCTCATTGTGCCAGCCGCGCACGCATTTACGATATTCGCGGTAGCGCCGTTGAGTCCAAAGTGCTTTGCAACGTTGTTTGCGATAGCAGCTGCCGGCATTCTGAGAATATCGGAAGTCTTTGCGGAGCCGGTCTTGAACTCGTCGGTGTAGTACTTGTCGATGCTCGCAGCGCCGCCAACGCAGTTGCCGACGATAACGCCGATGCGGTCGGAGTTATCAGCAGTCACGGTATATCCTGCGTCCGCGAGAGCCTCGCCTGCTGCCTTGATGCACAGCAGGGAGCTGCGGTCATAATCCTCGCCGGAAAGCTGCTCGGAGCTTTCAGCGACCTCAGCGCCCTTGTGAGCGTAGCAGCCCTCGGTGCTGAATGTCTTTACGTCATGAATGCCGGTGACGCCATTTGTTGCGGCGCTCCAGCACTTGTCGGTGCCATCGCCCAGGGCGCAGATGAGTCCCAGACCGGTGACAACGCATCTGTTCTTGTTATCCATGAATTACTCTCCCATGTGCTCCTCAACGAACTTGGTGAGGGTCTCGATAGTCTGGAAATTCTCTCTTGCAGCGCCGGTCATCTGAACGCCGAACAGGTTATCAATGCCTGCGATGATCTCGATGGAGTCGATGGAGTCAAGCCCGATATCGTCGCCGAACAGCTCGCTTGTGTACTCCAGCTCGTCAGCGGGGATACGAAGGTTCTCAACCAGCATGTTCTTGATCTTTTCTGCGATTTCTGTGTTCATAGTAAATACCTCTCTGAATTTAATTTCTGCGGAATTTCCGCTCGTTTACTGTTCTGCCGGAGCATAGCTTTCGGTGTATGTATCCGTCTTGCCGTATTTCTGCTCCAGAATGCCGTAAAGCCGCTTGGTTTCGTCCTCAGCCTGCTTCATCAGCTGCTTTGCGTACTGGGAATGGCGCATGTTGTCGGGGCAGTTGCTCTCGATGGGCTTTCCGACCAGAAGTCTCTGGCGTTTGCCGAACACCGAGTGATAGCCGCCGTAAATCGCCATCGGGACTACGCACGCTCCGGTTGAAGCGCATACCAGCGCCGCGCCGGGCTTGAATTTCTCGATCTTACCCTCGCGGGCGATACCGCCCTCCGGGAAGATTATCAGGGAACCGTTACGGTGGATTATCTCCTCTGCCGTGGAGTACCAGCCTGCGTCAGCGCCGCCCAGGTCTATCGGAAAGCACCTGCACCAGCCGATCATCGTACCGACGCCCTTTTTTTCATACCAGTTCTTATTCACCAGTACGTAGGGCTTATAGCGCCCCAGCACCGCGCCGGTGAACGCTCCGTCAAAATGGTGCGTGTGATTGAAAACAAACACTGCTGGCTTGCCCTTCAGCTGTTTCTTCACTGATTTGTCCACCCACTCGACCTTGGGTCTGAACAGGAAGTAGACTATCCAGGTTATCACCATCTGATAGAATTTTCCCCAAAGGGACTGATTCAATGGATCTTTCTGTTTCTTCTCCATTACACGCTCCCTTCCGTGCCGACCGAAATCAGCACCTATTACTTATTATAAACGCGCCGCCGGATTTTTTCAATGGACAATCCGCGACAGCTTGACCCGTAAGGGACACTTTGTTGCTTAACTGTTGCACATCTCTTTCAGCGCTCAACATTTCTGCGAATTTCACAAAAAAGTGTTGATTACCCGACGCCTTTTGGTGATTTTTCTTGACATAATTCCCGCGATATGTTATAATTGTTACCCACACAAACCATATCGTCATAAAGGAGGCAGCCATGGACTGTACATTCAACACCCCGGAGGGAAAATTCAACCTGCGCGTCGGTGCCGTGATAACCGACGGAAAACGCGTGCTTGTCGGCAAGGACAGCCGCGTTGATTTCTATACCGTCGTAGGGGGACGCGTGAAACTGGGCGAAACCGCGGAAGCTGCGGTACTCCGGGAGATACGCGAGGAAACGGGAGTTTCCGCCGAGATTGACCGACTGTATTCCATCAGCGAAAAGTTCTTCCGCTTTGACGGAATCGCTTACCACGAGCTGGAATTTCTGTTCCTTATCAAGCCATTCGACATTTCGCTGATAGACGATTCTGCGATACAATGCGACGGCGCAGACCAGCGGCTGGTATGGCTGGACTCCACGAAAAAGCCGGACATGCCGGTATTCCCGAAGCACCTTTTCGAAGCCGTGAACTCCCCTGCCCCGGAATTACGGTTCATAACTGTAAACGAAACATGATCACCCCGTGAACTTGTAGCCCACGCCGCGTACTGGCACAATATTGTCGCCATACAGCCCGATACGCTTTTTCAGACGGCTGATGTGCATATTTACAGTACGGTCGGTGCCGGAGCTGCCAAGCTGCCGCGAAAGCTCCGCGCGAGTGCATACCCTCCCAGGAGCACTCATCAGCAGATACAGCAGTGCGACCTCTTTCGGCGGCATGTCGATCTGCTCTCCATCCAGAGTTACCCTATACTCCATTATATCTGCGGTAAGTTCTCCGAAGCTCACCGGAGGACGCTTCACAAACGGCACGGACAGCAAAGTCCGTGATGTCGCCGCGCGTATCCTCGCCGTAAGCTCCGCCATATCCAGCGGACGGCTCATTACGTCCGCAGCTCCCATTTCAAGCGCGGTCAGCCTGCCGGGATTGTCATGCTCCGACGTCAGCATGATCAGCGGGACTCCCCCGGAATTCAGCCGCGAAATAATGTCGCTCAGCCGATCGTCAGCGGTTTCTATATCCATCAGCACAAGGTGCGCCTGTGACAGCAGCCTGTCCGTCAGCTCGTCCGGAGAGCGCATGGTTCTCACATCGAATCCGGACGCCGTAAGGTAACTGCTGATCAGCACATTCATGCTCGGAAACCTGTCCACAAGCAGTATCACGCCACGGAACATAACTCACCTCTTTTACAGAAAGCGCCGGGGGAACTCTCCTCCGGCGCCTGTTTTTACAATTTCACTGAATTACGCCAGCAGCTATCAGCCGAGAACTACCTCAACTGTGTGCTCGCCGCCGTCCATTACAGGGATAACATTGCCCTCGACAGACTTGCCGTCAACGGTCATGCTCTTGACGCCCTTGCAAACGTGGTTCGGATTCTTTACGGTGATGTCGTAGGTTGCACCACGGAACTGACGTGTAGCCTTCATACCGTCCCACTCGTGAGGAATGGACGGGTCGATCTTCAGTCCGTCGAAGTCAGCTGCGATACCCAGAATGTACTGGGAGATAGCTACCATGTTCCATGCAGCGGTACCTGTCAGCCAGCTGTTCTTGCCCTGACCGAAGTTGTCGCCCTGCTTGCCGATATCAGCGCCGGCGTCCTTACCGCCGATCATCTGACCGTAAACATACGGCTCGGTCTTGTGGATATCGGAGGTCTCCTCTGTGAATGCCGGAGCGATCTCAGAGTAGTACTTGAACGCCTGGTCGCCCTCGCCTGCGTATGCAGCCGCGCAGATTATCCACGCGTTGTTGTGTGTGAAGATACCTGCGTTCTCCTTGTATCCGCCGGGATATGTGGAGATCTCGCCATACTGAATGTAGTACTTGGTGAATGCGGGGTTGTTGAGCACCAGACCATACTGGGTATTCAGTCTTTCATCGATAGCCTTGAGGGTCTTTCTGGAAGCCTCAGCGTCGATGTCGGACATGATAGCGAAGCCCTGCGGCTCGATGAAGATCTGACCTTCCTCGCACTCCCTGGAGCCCATCTTCTTGCCCTCTGCATCGTAAGCTCTGAGGAACCAGTCGCCGTCCCATGCGGAATCCATCATAGCCTTCTTCATCTTGTCGATCTCAGCCTGTGCCTTTGCAGCCTCGTCGGTCTTGCCGAGGTGGTTGAGTATCTGTACGTAGTTCGGACCTGCGTATGTAAAGAGAGCGCCGACGAATGCGGACTCAGCGACCTTGGAATAGCCGCCCTCTGCCTTGAACTTCGGGTTGGTGTAGGTCTGGAAAGACTCACCGGGAGTGTCGGAGTAGCAGGAGAGGTTGATGCAGTCGTTCCAGTCTGCGCGCATTGCAAGGGGCAGACCGTGCGGGCCGAGGTTGTTTACGATGTGATAGAAAGAAACCTTGAGGTGCTCAAGCATGGGCTGTGCAACGGACATATCGTTGTCATAGGGCACCATCTCATCAAGAATGCTCCAGTCGCCGGTTTCCTTTATGTAAGCGGAAACGGAGAGAATGAGCCACAGCGGATCGTCGGAGAAGTCGCCGCCGATATCGGAGTTGCCCTTCTTGGTGAGCGGCTGGTACTGATGGTAGCAGCCGCCGTCCGGGAACTGAGTGGAAGCGATGTCAATGATACGCTCTCTTGCTCTGTCGGGGATCTGGTGAACGAAGCCGAGTACGTCCTGGTTGGAGTCACGGAAGCCCATACCGCGTCCGATACCGCTCTCGAAGTAGGAAGCGGAACGGGACAGGTTGAATGTAACCATGCACTGGTACTGGTTCCAGATGTTGACCATGCGGTTCACCTTGTCGTCTGGAGTGTCAACATTGAGGATACCAAGGAGCTTGTCCCATGTTTCTCTCAGCTCTGCAAGACCTGCCGCAACCTTCTCAGGAGTGTTGTACTTCTCGATCATTGCGTTGCTCTTTACCTTGTTGATGGTCTTGCCGTCAGCCTCGAACTTCTCAGCGACAGGCATCTCAACATATCCGAGAATGAACACAAGGGTCTTGCTCTCGCCTGCTGCAAGGGTGATCTCCTTGTAGTGGGAAGCGATGGGGGACCAGCCGTCGGCAAAGGAGTTGGTAGCCTTGCCGTCCAGTACAGCCTGCGGATTGTGGAATCCGTTGTACAGACCGATGAAAGAATCGCGGTCGGTATCGTAGCCGTCGATAGTATCGTTTACGGTGTAGAATGCGAAGTGGTCGCGTCTGTCGCGGTACTCGGTCTTGTGGTAGATGGTCGAACCAACGACCTCAACACGTCCGGTAGAGAAGTTTCTCTGGAAGTTGGTGCAGTCGTCCTGGGCGTCCCAGAGGCACCACTCAGCGAAAGACCACAGCTTGAAGGTCTTTGCGGAGCCGCTCTCGTTGGTGAGAACCAGCTGCTGAACCTCTCCGTCGTAGTTCTGCGGAACGAAGAAAGTAGCCTCTGCCTTGAGTCCGTTCTTCTTACCAGTGATGATGGTGTAACCCATACCGTGACGGCACTCATAGCTGTCAAGCTCGGTCTTTACAGGGGACCAGCCGGGATTCCAGATGGTGTCACCGTCCTTGATGTAGAAGTATCTGCCGCCCATGTCGATGGGGACGTTATTGTAGCGATAACGTGTGATACGGCGCAGACGAGCGTCCTTATAGAAGCTGTAGCCGCCGGCGGTGTTGGATATCAGAGAGAAAAATCCCTGTGTTCCGAGATAGTTTATCCACGGATACGGTGTACGGGGAGAAGTAATGACATACTCACGGTTTTTGTCGTCAAAATGACCGAATTTCATTAAGTGACCTTCCTTCCTTGTTTGCTCAGATGAGCCGAGGACATTCGCCCTCGCAGAAAATATTCCGGCTGCCCTCCGCAGTCATAACATACAGTGGAAAGCACAGAGCCGCTAATAGTAAGTATACAATATATTGCGGAGAATTACAAGGGCTGAAAACGATAACATATTTTTTTGTTTAGGAAATTTACTTTAAACACGAAAAACCGGGGCAAAATATAGTAATTTTGAACAAAACAAAAACGGGCTGCGAAATATCGCAGCCCGTTGCCGTAATTAGTAATAAATTATCAGCCGCCGTTCTTGTAGAACTCCCAATTCTTTATATTCTGGGGTATCTCACGGCCGCCAAAGCTGAACTCAGGAAGCTTGCTCAGCGTAACGAACAGGTCGTTGCCGAAGTATTCCTGTATCATCTCGTTAGTAAGGCGCTTGGTGTTTGGGGAGGGCGTTCCATCCAGGTCGAGCAGGGGGCTTCCGCCGCCGCCGGGCGCATAGATGAAGTCACCGTTCCAGATCATGTAGTAGAGCCACATGGTGTTGTTAGCCCTGATTCCCTCAGGATCCGGCATGTATCCGCACTCGGAGAGAGTCAGCATTTTACCGGTTTCCTCAATGCCGGCTACCTCAGCGCAGTACCTCTCGAAGCCCTGGAGCTCGCTGTAGCAGTTGGTGTAGTACTTGGTTATCGCCTCGGCAGAGGTGTCCTCGTTATCGTAGTATCTGTCGATACCTGCGATATCGTAGGAATTCGGGTGAATAGCGGTATGGGGATTCTGACCGTTCCATACCCAGATGATGTTTGTCAGCTTGTGGTAGTTCTCAAGCCTGTCGTAAATCATATACCAGAGCTTCTGGAACACCTCGTTCGTAGCACTGTCCCTGCCCTGGAGTCCCCACCAGAACCACGCGTTGCCCGCCTCGTGCAGCGGACGGAACAGGATAGTCACGCCCTCGCTCTCCATACGCTGTATCTTTGTGGCGATAAGGTCTATATCATGGATAACGGTTTCGTACTCCTTTGTTCCGGGAGTAACCGCCTTTACCTGGTCGAAATTGGTTATCTCATTGGTATAGAATGCATAGCCGCCGTCGGGATTGTCTATATCCTTCGGAACGTTCCAGTGCCATGTGAACGCGCAAAGTCCGCCGGAAGTCTTTGACCACTCGATAGCCATGTCTATCATGTCGTCGCTGGTATAGCTTCCTGTGCTGAAAATGAAGTCAAATCCCTTCATGGCGGTCAGATCGTTGGTCGCATTGTAGAACACCAGATCCTCATATGCGGCGCTGTCCATCATCTGCTGGCAGGTGATGACCTGCTTTCCGTATACGCTGCGGAGGTAATTCCACACCTCCATGGTCTTTTCGTTCTTCTGGGCGTTCTCGGATACCGGCTTGGTGGCGTCAACTTCCTTCACTTCAAAGGAAGCCTTGAGCGCGTCGAAATCCGTTTCGTACGCGAGCGCGACGTCCATGTCGATATCGCCGTCAGCCGTCAGCGCTATCGGATTTGAAAGCAATCCTGTGCTCTCCCCGTTGGTGGGATTCTGTGCCTCGCCGGTAACCGCGCCGGAGGTACCGTCAGCCGCGGAGCTTACGCTGTCCGCCGTGCTGCCGGAAGTGCTGGAATTATTGCATGCGGTGAGCGTAAGTGCCATAGCCGCAGCCAGCATTATTGAAATAAACTTTCTCATTTAAAATTCCTCATCTGAACAATGTGCATTTTCCGCTTTTTCTGTAGTAGTCTATGCGCTGCTGAATGACCTCACGGGTCGTCCGATAGTATTCCGCCAGGCAGTCTATACAGAAAAATTCCGTGTCATTCCGGGAAACCAGCTTCTGATGTATCGCGATATCATCGGAGCCCAGCTTCGCGCCGCATTTCCTGCAGGTAGAATAATTCCCCATCACACCTTAACGACCTTAGCGCGCAGGACTACGCAGCCGTGAGGCTCAACGGTGGTGCAGAAGCGCTCGGTAAATGTACCGAGTTCCTCATGCTTCCAGCAGTCGTAAACGGAAAGTCCGCGGCCGGAAGCGGTAGTCAGACCGATATCCCAGAACTGGAGGCTCATCTCGCCGGCACGGTCGCCGAAATTGAACATGCCGATCGCATAATCGCCGTTAGCAAGCGGCTTTACGAGGGAAAATACGTTGTCCGGGTTGTTCCACTGCTTTATGCAGTACGGACCGCGGCACTCGATATCCTGGTTGATAGCGATAACGTCCTTGTTGGTGAGGATCTCCCTGGTGGCGGGGGTCATGTGACGGATATCGCAGCCTATCATCAGCGGGGAGTTCATGATAGCCCACAGGCTGAAATGCGTGCGGTACTCCTCATCGGTGCAGCCGCCGAGCTTCGGTGCTGTCTCGCCGCTGTCAGCGATAACGTTTACGCCGGCTTCAGTGGAGTTTATCCACTCGTTGTTGCTGCCGCCGTGCATTCCTACAACC
>CAKSHT010000001.1 GCA_934457235.1 uncultured Oscillospiraceae bacterium | reverse complement strand
CTCAACGGTCTCGCCGCGGGAAGCCGGGCAGCCCAGGCAGTGCATTCCCATGCTGAAGAAGATGGGAGCGGCAGCCTCGCCTGCTACGTCCAGAATATCGCCGATTACTGTATCCTTTGTTACTTTCATTGTTGTATTTCCTTTCATTTTACAGTGCTTCCCCGCGGAATTCCGCAGAGAGATAAATATACATTGTATATTATATCACAGCTTTTCTATTTTGTCCAGTAGTTATTGAAATGATACTTACTTTTTGATTCCGATATCGCGGCGGCGTTATTTCCATGCCGCCGCGTGATAAAACATGCGCTCCAGTCATATCTCAGAATAACCGCGCCGAAAGTTTACCGGACGTAACGCCGCCAGGGCAGGGCGTACGGCGATACGCACCGTAAACGCGGAATTGTATTTTAAAGTCTTGACTTATCCGGGGTTTTGCGTTATACTATATGAGTAACTATTTTACTGTCCCTGCAAGCCATGCAGGGCTGAAAGGAATCAAACATGAACAACACAGAAAAGACCCTTGACAAGATCGTTGCGCTCTGCAAAGGCAGAGGCTTCGTGTACCCCGGCAGCGAGATCTACGGCGGCCTTGCAAACACATGGGATTACGGTCCCCTCGGCGTAGAGCTGAAAACCAACATCAAGAATGCATGGCGCAAGAAGTTCATTCAGGAGAACAAGTACAACGTAGGACTTGACTCCGCCATCCTCATGAACCCCCAGACCTGGGTGGCTTCCGGACACGTAGGCGGCTTCTCCGACCCGCTGATGGACTGCAAGGACTGCAAGACCCGTCACCGCGCAGACAAGCTCATCGAGGACAACGGCGGCGACGCAAACGGCTGGACTAACGAGCAGATGATGACCTACATCAGGGAAAACGGCATCAAGTGCCCGAACTGCGGTTCCACCAACTTCACTGATATCCGTCAGTTCAATCTGATGTTCAAGACTTTCCAGGGCGTTACCGAGGACAGCAAGAACGAGATCTACCTCCGCCCGGAGACCGCGCAGGGTATTTTCGTAAACTTCGCGAATATCCAGAGAACGAGCCGCAAAAAGGTTCCGTTCGGCGTTGCGCAGGTCGGAAAGTCCTTCCGTAACGAGATAACTCCCGGACAGTTCATCTTCCGCGTACGCGAGTTCGAGCAGATGGAGCTTGAATTCTTCTGCAAGCCCGGCACCGACCTGGAGTGGTTCCAGTACTGGCGCAGCTACTGCAAGAACTTCCTGCTCTCCCTGGGTCTCAAGGAGGAGAACATCAGACTCCGCGACCACAGCCCGGAGGAGCTTTGCTTCTACTCCAAGGCTACAACCGACTTCGAGTTCATGTTCCCGTTCGGCTGGGGCGAGCTGTGGGGCGTTGCAGACCGCACTGACTACGACCTGACCCAGCACCAGAAGACCTCCGGCAAGAGCCTGGAGTACTTCGACCCCGAAACCAACGAGAAGTATATTCCGTACGTTATCGAGCCGTCGCTGGGCGTTGAGCGTCTGTTCCTGGCAGTCGTATGCGACGCTTACGACGAGGAGCAGCTTGAGGACGGCACCAGCCGTACCGTAATGCACCTGCACCCGGCTCTGGCGCCTGTCAAGGCGGCAATTCTTCCGCTGTCCAAGAAGCTCAGCGAAAAGGCAGGCGAGCTGCACGACGAGCTTGCAAAGTACTTCAACGTTGATTTCGACGACGCAGGCGCTATCGGCAAGCGCTACCGCAGACAGGACGAGATCGGTACTCCGTTCTGCATCACCTACGACTTCGACACCGAGACCGATGGCTGCGTAACAGTCCGCGAGCGCGACTCCATGCAGCAGGTTCGTATCCCGCTGACCGAGGTCAAGAGCTACATCGAGGAGAGAATTTTCTTCTGATGGCGCGTATGGCGTGAAATAAAAAATCCCCCGGTTTTCCGGGGGATTTTTTTATCGTTATACCATGTTCTTCAGCCTTATATTGGTGAAAGAAATAAATGCCATCACCAGATATACAAAGAAGCTAATAAGCACATACACGCCTACTTCAGACGAAATGCTGACCCAGCCAACTCCAGGAATCGGGAACTTTGAAGTCATAGTCGAAAACGTCATGCCAGTGATAACATTAAATCCCATCAGTACCTTAATTATATAGACGATAACCGGGAAAATGTTAAAGAACATATTATGCGAGCGATGCCGATAAATCGAGGAAAATACTAACAGCCCATGAAAAAGTATAACCAGAACACATGAGAACAAAAAAACCAGATAAGCACCGTCCTGTGGGATTCCGTGCAATGCTTCAACAGCACTGTAGATTTGACCGAAAACTCTTGTACCTACTATCAACCCAATACAGCCAGATATCAAATCAACCGCCGCACAAACGATCATTAAGATCAGAGTGACCATGTATACGTTTCTTTTAGTTATGCTGCTCCAGTTTTCCATTTCTGCACCTCATTACACTTTATTAGCAAAGTTAATCTTTGACTATGCCGCTATTATAGCACAAAATGGTCAATATGTCAATAGCCCATTTTGTTCTAGACTATAATATTATTAATTCTTCACAAAACGGAGGTTAATAATATGTACAAGTTGAAATATCTTAGGGAAAGTGAACTGCTCACACAAAAACAGATAGCTGACAAGATCTTCTGCGGACAGCGCGCATACTCCTATTACGAAACCGGCGAACGCGATATCCCCACCCAGACGCTTATCCGGCTGGCGGACTTCTACAACGTGTCCGTGGATTTTATCCTCGGCAGGACGGACAACCCGAAGATGAACAAATAAAAAAACCGCTTCCCTTTCGGGAAGCGGTCTTGGTTTTGTGAAGTGGTTTGCACCAGCTCAGCGGGAATTAGCCGTTGATCTTGGTAACAACGCCGGAACCTACGGTTCTGCCACCCTCACGGATAGCGAAACGCAGACCCTCTTCAATAGCGATAGGAGTGATGAGCTCAACGTCCATAACTACGTTATCGCCAGGCATGCACATTTCCTTGTCAGCAGGCAGGGTGATTACGCCGGTAACGTCAGTGGTTCTGAAGAAGAACTGCGGACGATAGTTGGAAACGAACGGAGTATGACGGCCGCCCTCTTCCTTCTTAAGAACGTAAACCTGGCCAGTGAACTTGGTGTGCGGGTGGATGGAACCGGGCTTGCAGAGAACCTGACCACGCTCGATATCCTGACGGGTAACACCACGGAGCAGAGCACCGATGTTGTAACCAGCAACTGCCTCGTCCAGGGTCTTTCTGAACATCTCAAGACCGGTAACAACGGTGGACTTGGGCTCGTCGGTCAGACCAGTGATCTCAACGGTATCGTTAACCTTAACAACGCCACGCTCAACTCTACCAGTTGCAACGGTACCACGGCCAGTGATGGTCATAGTATCCTCTACAGGCATCAGGAACGGCTTGTTCTCATCGCGCTCAGGAGCAGGAATGTACTCGTCAACAGCGTCCATGAGCTCCTTGATGCAAGCATACTCGGGAGCGTTAGGATCGGTGGAAGTGCAATCCAGAGCAACCTTAGCGGAACCACGGATAACGGGAACGTCATCGCCGGGGAAGTCGTTCTGGGACAGAACGTCACGGATATCCATCTCAACGAGGTCGAGCAGTTCGGGATCGTCAACGTCATCGCACTTGTTGATGAATACAACGATTGCCGGAACGCCTACCTGGCGAGCGAGCAGGATGTGCTCCTTGGTCTGAGCCATAGGACCGTCAGTACCTGCAACAACGAGGATAGCGCCGTCCATCTGAGCAGCACCGGTGATCATGTTCTTGATATAGTCAGCATGGCCGGGGCAGTCAACGTGAGCGTAGTGACGCTTCTCAGTCTCATACTCAACGTGAGCGGTGTTGATTGTGATACCACGCTCTCTCTCCTCCGGAGCCTTATCGATCTGATCGTAAGCTTCGAACTTAGCCTTGCCCTGAAGGGACAGCCACTTTGTGATAGCTGCGGTGGTGGTGGTCTTACCGTGGTCAACGTGACCGATGGTACCGATGTTTACGTGGGGCTTAGTGGAATTATAATGTTCCTTTGCCATTGGTATTTCCTCCTTAATAGGTGATATCTGGTGTCCCCCATTGGGCGGGGGACGCCGTAATTTCAGTAATAATATTGTATCATCTTTCTGCGAAAAAATCAAGTAGTTTCGCAGAAAAAATGGTCTGAGAGTGCAAATTTACGCGGAATTAACCGTTCTGCTTGCGCTTGCTCATGATTGCCTCGGAAATGGACTTCGGAACCTCGATGTAGTGGCTCGGCTGCATTACATACTGGCCGCGGCCCTGGGTCTTGGAACGAAGATCGTTGGAGTAGCCGAACATCTCAGAAAGCGGAACGAAAGCGGTAACCTGAACGGAACCGTTTCTGGTCTCCTGGTTCTGGATCTGGCCACGGCGGGAGTTAAGGTCGCCGATTACGTTACCGATGTAGTCATCGGGAACGACAACGTCAACTCTCATGATCGGTTCGAGGATAACGGAGTGCGCCTGCTTGAGGGCTTCCTTGATAGCCATAGAACCAGCGATCTTAAATGCCATTTCGGAGGAGTCTACCTCATGGTAAGAACCGTCGTACAGGGATACCTTGATGTCAACAACAGGATAGCCTGCGAGGACACCGGCGTTAAGAGCGCCCTGGATACCTGCGTCAACAGCAGGGATGAACTCCTTGGGGATAGAACCGCCGACAACGTCGTTGCTGAACTCATAGCCCTTACCGGACTCGTTCGGCTCTACCTTGATCTTAACGTGACCGTACTGACCGGAACCACCGGACTGGCGCTTGTACTTCATGTCGATATCAGCTGTGCCAGTGATAGTTTCCTTGTAAGCAACCTGCGGAGCGCCGACGTTAGCCTCTACCTTGAACTCACGGAGAAGTCTGTCAACGATGATATCGAGGTGAAGCTCACCCATACCAGCGATGATGGTCTGACCAGTCTCCTGGTTTGTCCAGGTCTTGAATGTCGGGTCTTCTTCAGCAAGCTTTGCGAGAGCGATAGCCATCTTTTCCTGACCAGCCTTGGTCTTGGGCTCGATAGCCAGGTCGATAACCGGCTCCGGGAACTCCATGGACTCAAGGATTACAGGGTGGTTCTCGTCGCAGAGAGTATCACCTGTGGTGGTGTACTTAGTACCAACAACTGCTGCGATATCACCGCACGGGCATGCGTCGATATCCTGTCTGTGGTTGGAGTGCATCTGAAGGATACGGCCCATACGCTCGTTCTTGTCCTTGGTAGCATTCAGAACTGTTGTACCAGCCTCAACGTAACCGGAGTAAACTCTGAAGAAGCAGAGCTTACCAACGAACGGGTCGGTAGCGATCTTGAACGCGAGCGCGGAGAACGGCTGATCGTCGCCAGCGTGTCTCTCAACTTCCTCGCCGGTCTCAGGGTCTACACCCTTGATGGAAGGAATATCAAGAGGAGAAGGCATATAGTCAACTACAGCGTCAAGGAGCTTCTGAACGCCCTTGTTTCTGTAGGAAGTACCGCAGATAACAGGAACGAACTTGTTCTCGATGGTGCCCTTTCTGATGGCAGCCTTGATCTCCTCAATGGTGAAGTCCTCACCCTCGGTCTCGAAGTATCTCTCCATCAGAGCGTCGTCCAGCTCAGCGACCTTCTCAAGAAGGTTCTGTCTGTATTCCTTAGCCTTATCCATCATGTCAGCAGGGATATCCTCAACGCGCATATCCTTGCCGATATCGTCGTAGTATACATCAGCCTTCATCTCAACGAGGTCGATGATTCCCTTGAAGTCCGCCTCAGCGCCGATAGGCAGCTGGATCGGAACAGCGTTGCACTTGAGTCTGTCGTGCATCATCTGTACTACGTTGTAGAAGTCTGCGCCCATGATATCCATCTTGTTGACATAAGCCATTCTGGGTACATGGTATTCATCTGCCTGACGCCATACTGTTTCTGACTGAGGCTCTACGCCGCCCTTTGCACAGAAAACAGTTACGGAACCGTCAAGCACTCTCAGGGAACGCTGAACCTCAACGGTGAAGTCAACGTGACCAGGGGTGTCGATAATATTGATTCTATGGTCCTTCCAGAAGGCTGTGGTAGCAGCGGAGGTGATTGTGATACCTCTCTCCTGCTCCTGAACCATCCAGTCCATCGTAGCAGTACCATCGTGAGTTTCACCGATCTTGTGGTTGATACCAGTATAGAACAGGATACGCTCAGTTGTGGTGGTCTTGCCGGCGTCGATGTGCGCCATGATACCAATATTACGGGTCATTTCGAGAGATACGTCTCTTTTCATAAATTCCTCCGTAATTCTGGAATTACCCGGGGTATTCGCCCCAGGTAACTCATCTGTTTCTGATTACCACTTATAATGTGCGAAAGCCTTGTTAGCTTCAGCCATCTTATGAGTATCGTCACGCTTCTTGCAAGCGCCGCCCTGACCGTTCAGTGCGTCCAGGATCTCGTTTGCAAGTCTTTCCTTCATTGTCTTTTCGTTACGCGCACGGCTGTAGGTGGTGATCCATCTCAGACCGAGTGTGCGTCTTCTCTCGGGGCGAACCTCCATAGGAACCTGGTAGGTCGCACCGCCGACACGGCGAGCCTTGACTTCGAGCTGCGGCATGATGTTCTCCATTGCCTCCTCGAAAGCTTCCAGAGCGTCCTTGCCGGTCTTCTCAGCAACGATCTCAAATGCGCCGTATACGATCTTCTGGGCTACGCCCTTCTTTCCGTCGAGCATGATATTGTTTACCAGTCTTGTTACGAGCTCAGAGCCGTACACAGGATCCGGAAGAACTTCACGCTTCGGAACATTACCTCTTCTTGGCACTTTACTTCCCTCCTTCATACGAAATGAAAATCATAGGTACTCGAAAGCATAAATCCTACCCTTGCGGGTGGGTCGACCTTCCGCCGTCCAAACAGAGGCTCTATCAAAAATAATGCCTTGTCTGACAGCAATAAGTCAGAAATTACGCTTTCTTTCCAGCCTTCGGACGCTTTGCACCATACTTGGAGCGTCCCTGCATTCTCTTGTCTACACCCTGAGCGTCGAGTGTACCTCTGATGATGTGGTAACGCACACCAGGAAGGTCCTTAACACGGCCGCCGCGGATCAGAACAACGGAGTGTTCCTGCAGTTTGTGTCCGATACCGGGAATATAAGCTGTAACTTCATAACCGTTAGAAAGCTTAACTCTGGCTACCTTTCTCATAGCGGAGTTCGGCTTCTTAGGGGTCTGAGTACGAACGGCTGTGCACACGCCTCTCTTCTGGGGAGAAGACTGATCGACCTGCTGCTTGCGCAGTGTGTTCATCGACTTCTGGAGTGCAGGAGCCTTGGATTTCTTCTCAGAAACCTCGCGTCCCTTGCGGACAAGCTGATTAAACGTAGGCATTATTTCACCTCCAATAATTTTTCGTATGCAGGTATTTTTCCGACGATTTCGAAAAATATACTCACACACATTTATATATTTTAAAGCAAAAGACGGTGTTTGTCAAGAGTTTCTGCGAAACTTTGTTGCAAACACCGTCATATTTACGTTCCAGCGGAACTTATTTGTGCATTTTAGCCAACGTTATCCTCTGCGGGAGCAGCGGGAGCCTCGTTAGCTGCGGCTGCAGCGGCTGCTTCAGCGGCAGCGGCCTCCTTTTCAGCCTCGCGCTCTTCAGCGTAAAGACCTGTGCCGGCGGGGATAAGCTTACCGATGATAACGTTCTCCTTCAGACCGAGCAGCGGATCCTCCTTGCCGCGGATAGCCGCGTCAGTGAGTACTCTCGTGGTTTCCTGGAAGGAAGCCGCAGACAGGAAGCTGTCCGTAGCCAGAGAAGCCTTGGTGATACCGAGCAGCACTGCTTCGCTCTGAGGCATTCTCAGACCGACCTCGCCTGCGTCAATACGCTCCTGTATCTCCTCGCAAACCTGGGTAAGCTCGTTCTTTCCGATGATGGAGCCGGGGAGCAGGTAGCTGTCGCCCGGATCAGTGATCCTGATCTTTCTCATCATCTGGCGGACGATGACCTCGATGTGCTTATCGTTGATATCAACACCCTGCATACGGTAAACCTTCTGTACCTCTGCGATGATGTAGTTCTGTACAGCCTCTTCGCCGAGTACCTCCAGAACGTCATGCGGGTTGAAGGAACCGATGGTCAGCGGATCGCCGACATTTACTGTGTCGCCCTCGTAAACTCTCGGACGCAGGTCGTAGGAGATCGGGTAAGCCTCTTCGGTGCCGTCCTCCTGGGTGATGATGATGTTGTTCTGCTTCTTTATCTTCTCGTAGCGCACCTTACCGCCTACTCTTGCGATGATAGCGGCGTTCTTCGGGCGGCGGGACTCGAACAGTTCCTCTACTCGCGGAAGACCCTGTGTGATATCCTCGGCAGACGCGATACCACCGGTATGGAACGTTCTCATTGTCAGCTGAGTACCAGGCTCACCGATGGACTGTGCCGCGATGATACCAACAGCCTCGCCGATGTTGATGAGCTGACCGGTCGCCAGTGAAGCGCCGTAGCAGCGTGCGCAAACGCCGTTCTTAAGGCCGCAGGTCAGCACGGAGCGTATCTTGACCAGCTCAGCGCCGGAATCAACGATCTTTGCTGCGTCTGCGTCGTTCATCAGCTTATCCTTGGAAACCAGGACGTTGCCGTCCTTGTCCTTGAAGTCCTCGGAAAGGAAGCGGCCGACAAGACGCTCGCCGAGCTTCTCGACAAGCTCCTTGCCCTCCTTGATCTCGTATACGTCGATGCCGTCGGTGGTTCCGCAGTCCTCTTCGCGTACGATGACCTCCTGGGATACGTCAACAAGACGTCTGGTCAGATAACCGGAGTCCGCCGTTCTCAGCGCGGTATCGGCAAGTCCCTTACGGGCGCCGCGGGCGGAGATGAAGTACTCCAGGACTGTCAGACCCTCACGGTAGTTGGCTCTGATAGGCATTTCGATGGTCTTACCGGAGGTGTTCGCGATAAGTCCTCTCATACCTGCCAGCTGTCTGATCTGGTTTGTAGAACCACGCGCACCGGAGTCTGCCATCATGAAGATGTTGTTGTACTTGTCGAGGTTTGCGGTCAGAGCGTTTCCGACGTCCTCGGTAGCCTTGTTCCAGATCTTCTTGAACTCTTCCTGGCGCTCGTAGTTGGAGATGAAACCACGGTTGAAGCGCTTGTTCAGCTTTGCGATCTTTGCGTCCGCGTCGGCGAGGATCTCTGCCTTCTGCGGCGGGATAACAGCGTCGCTTACCGCAACGGTGATACCGGATCTTGTGGAGTACTTGTAGCCCATTGCCTTGATCTTATCCAGCACCTGCGCTGTGGTAGCTGTGCCGTGGATCTTCAGGCAGCGGTCGATGATCTTGCCGAGCTGGCTCTTGCCTACCTTGAAGGATATCTCGTAATCCAGCTGGTGCTCAGGGTCGGTTCTGTCAACGTAGCCCAGATCCTGCGGGATGTGCTCGTTGAAGATGATCCTGCCGACGGTAGCCGGAACGAGTCTTGTTATCTTGGTGTCGCCGAGATCCTTGGTAACACGTACCTGGATATTGGCGTGAATGGAGATTATGCCATCCTGGTAAGCCATGAGGGCTTCGTTGGCGTCGCGGAATACCTTGCCCTCGCCCTTTTCACCGGACTTCTCGATAGTCAGATAGTAGGAACCAAGCACCATATCCTGTGTAGGAACGGTAACAGGGCGTCCGTCGGAGGGCTTCAGCAGGTTCTTTGCAGCGAGCATGAGCGTGCGCGCCTCTTCCTGTGCCTCAGCGGAAAGCGGGAGATGAACCGCCATCTGGTCGCCGTCGAAGTCCGCGTTGAATGCGGTACAGCACAGCGGGTGCAGCTTGATAGCGCGGCCCTCGACGAGTACCGGGGAGAACGCCTGGATACCCAGTCTGTGCAGCGTAGGCGCACGGTTCAGAAGTACGGGGTGATCCTTGATAACGCACTCCAGGGAATCCCATACCTTGTCGTCTGCGCGCTCTACCATCTTCTTGGCCTGCTTGATGTTCTGGGCGCTGCCCTTTACGACCAGGTCGTTGAGGACGAACGGCTTGAACAGTTCGAGAGCCATCTCCTTGGGCAGACCGCACTGATCCATCTTAAGCTCAGGACCAACGACGATAACGGAACGTCCGGAGTAGTCAACACGCTTACCGAGCAGGTTCTGACGGAAACGTCCCTGCTTACCCTTTAACAGGTCGGAAAGGGACTTGAGCGGGCGGTTGTTGGAACCGGTGTACGCTCTGCCGTGTCTGCCGTTGTCTATAAGTGCGTCTACAGCTTCCTGGAGCATGCGCTTCTCGTTTCTCACGATGATCTCCGGGGAGTGCATCTCGATGAGCTTTCTCAGACGATTGTTTCTGTTGATAACGCGGCGGTACAGGTCGTTCAGGTCGGAAACGCCGTAGCGTCCGCCGTCCAGCTGTACCATCGGGCGGATATCCGGGGGGATGACCGGGATAACGTCCAGTATCATCCACTCAGGACGGTTGTGTGACTGGAGGAACGCCTCAACGACATCAAGGCGCTTGAGCAGCTTAACGCGCTTCTGACCCTGCTGTGTGGTGGCAAGCTCGTCCTTGAGCTCCTTGGAGAGCTTTTCAAGGTCGATCTCCTGGAGAAGTTCCTTGATAGCCTCTGCGCCCATGCCCGCCTTGAAGTCAGCGCCGTACTTCGTGCGGAAGTTTGCGTACTCCTTCTCTTCGAGCAGCTGGTTCTTGCTCAGCTCCTTGGCCTCGCCGGGATCGATAACGATATACTTTGTGAAATAGAGCACCTCTTCCAGTCTTTTGGGAGAGATATCCAGCACCTGACCGATGCGGGACGGAGTGCCCTTGAAATACCAGATGTGGGAAACCGGAGCAGCCAGTTCGATGTGACCCATGCGCTCACGTCTTACCTTTGCGCGAGTGACCTCAACGCCGCACTTCTCGCAGACCTTGCCCTTGAAGCGGATGCGCTTGTACTTGCCGCAGTTGCACTCCCAGTCCTTCTGCGGACCAAAGATACGCTCGCAGAACAGACCTTCCTTTTCCGGCTTCTGGGTACGGTAGTTTATGGTTTCAGGACGGAGCACCTCGCCGTAGGACCATTCTCTTATCTGGTCGGGAGAGGCAAGTCCGATCTTCATTGACTCAAAAACAGTGTAACTCAAATTTTTTACCTCGTTTCTCTTATGAAGCCCCGACCGGCGGCGTTTTCACCGCCGGACGCGGCAGGCTGTATTCGTTACGGGAGCACCGCCGGGATCACTCGTCCTCGCCGAAATCTATCGGATCGCCGTCGGAGAAATCGTCCTCAGCGAAGCCGTCCTCGTCATCGGAAGCGGAGGAGGAGCCGGTGTTTTCGCCGTTTATCTCGTCCTCGTTCACGATGCCGTAGCCTCTGTCGGCAAGCTCGCCCTCATCGGTGTTGTAGTTGAAGTCCATTGTTTCGGAAGCGTAACCGGTCTCTTCCTCTTCGTCCTCGCCGTCGTTGCGCAGGTCTACGACCTCGCCCTTGTCGTCGAGCACTCTTACGTCCAGACCAAGACCCTGAAGCTCTCTGATCATTACCTTGAATGACTCAGGCACGCCGGGCTTCGGAACGGGTTCGCCCTTAACGATAGCCTCGTAGGTCTTCTGACGGCCCATCAGGTCATCGGACTTGACGGTCAGGATCTCCTGGAGGGTGTAGGCAGCGCCGTAAGCCTCAAGAGCCCAAACCTCCATCTCGCCGAAACGCTGGCCGCCGAACTGAGCCTTGCCGCCCAGGGGCTGCTGGGTGACCAGGGAGTACGGGCCGGTGGAACGTGCGTGGATCTTATCATCAACGAGGTGATGCAGCTTGAGGTAGTACATATAACCAACTGTAACAGGTCCGTCGAACTTCTCGCCGGTACGGCCGTCAGTCAGCTGGGTCTTACAGTCAGCGGTGAACGCGATCTTCGTGAAGTCGATGCCTGCGGAGTTCGCGCCGAGCAGCTCTGCCTCGCGGCGGCCGTCGGGTTCTCTGTTCATGCTGTAGATACGCTGTGCATTCTCGTCCATCTTGCCGCTGTTGACAGCTCTTGCAGCCTCGTACAGCTCGCGGATATCCTGCTCGTGGGCGCCGTCGAATACCGGCGTTGCGATCTTCCATCCGAGCGCCTTTGCGACGTAGCCGAGGTGGACCTCAAGCACCTGTCCGATATTCATTCGTGAAGGTACGCCCAGGGGGTTCAGAACGATGTCAAGCGGAGTACCGTCCGGCAGGAACGGCATATCCTCCTGGCGGAGAATTCTGGAAACGACACCCTTGTTACCGTGACGACCCGCCATCTTATCGCCGACGGAGATCTTTCTCTTCTGAGCGATATAAACGCGGACCTTCTCGTTTACTCCGGGTGAAAGCTCGTCGCAGTTCTCGCGGTTGAATACCTTTACGTCAACAACGATGCCGCTTACGCCGTGTGCAACTCTCAGCGAGTTGTCGCGTACTTCCCTTGCCTTCTCGCCGAAGATAGCGCGGAGGAGTCTTTCCTCTGCGTTCAGCTCAGTCTCGCCCTTGGGGGAAACCTTACCTACCAGGATATCGCCGGAGTGTACCTCTGCGCCTATGCGCACGATACCGCGCTCGTCAAGATCCTTGAGGGCGTCGTCGGAGAGGTTCGGGATATCGCGGGTGATCTCCTCGGCACCGAGCTTTGTCTCACGGCACTCAAGTTCGTATTCTTCTATATGAATCGAGGTATAGACGTCGTTATAAACGAGCTTCTCGTTGATAAGAACTGCGTCCTCGTAGTTGTAGCCTTCCCATGTGGTGAAGCCGATGAGCGCGTTCTTACCGAGGGCGATCTCGCCCATCTTGGTAGCGGGACCGTCGGCGATAACGTCGCCTGCCTTTATCTTCTCGCCCTTGCTTACGATCGGACGCTGGTTCACGCAGTTGCCCTGGTTGGAGCGCTTGAACTTGATGAGTCTGTAGATACGCTCCTGACCGAGGTCGTTCGTGATGATGATCTTGTCAGCGTCTACCTCTGTAACTACGCCGTCCTCCTTGGAGCAGATAACGACGCCGGAGTCAACGGCTGCCTTGTATTCCATACCAGTTCCGACGATAGGATTGTCAGTGACCATAAGCGGCACTGCCTGACGCTGCATGTTCGCACCCATAAGCGCACGGTTAGCGTCATCGTTCTCAAGGAACGGGATCATTGCTGTAGCGACGGAAACGACCATCTTCGGGGATACGTCCATGAAATCGACCTTATCGCGGTCGAACTCGCGGATAGTATCGCGGCAGCGTGCGTGTACCATCGGTCTTGCAAAGCGGCCCTCTTCGTCCAGCGGCTCGTTCGCCTGTGCTACGACGTAGTTATCCTCTTCGTCGGCGGTCATGTAAACGACCTCGTCGAGGACTCTGCCTGTAGCCTTGTCAACGCGTCTGTACGGAGCCTCGATGAAGCCGTATACGTTGATCCTCGCAAAGGAAGCGAGGTAGGAGATCAGACCGATGTTCGGACCTTCAGGGGTCTCGATAGGACACATTCTTCCGTAGTGGGAGTAGTGTACGTCACGTACCTCGAATCCGGCTCTGTCCCTGGACAGACCGCCCGGACCCAGGGAGGACAGACGGCGCTTGTGAGTAAGCTCAGCCAGCGGGTTGTTCTGGTCCATGAACTGGGACAGCGGAGAGGAGCCGAAGAACTCTCTCATAGCGGAGATGACCTGGCGCGCGTTGATAAGGGACGCCGGGGAAACCTTCTCCTGATCCTGGCCGTTGAGCTGCATTCTCTCGTGAATGGTCTTTTCCATGCGGACGAAGCCCATTCTGAAGTTGTTCTGGAGCAGCTCGCCTACGCAGCGGATACGTCTGTTGCCGAGGTGGTCGATATCATCGACTGTGCCGACCTTCTCGCACAGGTCGAGGAAGTAGCTTACAGTCGCGAATATATCTTCAATTGTGATGTGTCTGGGGATAAGCTCCTCAGCGCGGGACTTGATAAGGCGCGCCAGCTCCTCCTGGTCGCCTGCCGCAGTTTCAAGGATATCGCGGAGCACTGCGAAGCGTACGTGCTCGTTGATCCCCAGTGACTCAACGTCCATATCGCCGGTATAGACCCTGATATCCACCATGCCGTTACCGGTAACGCGGACGATGGCGTCCTCGCGTTCGGGATGGTAAACAGCGACGTCGATAACGCCGGCGTTCTCGATCTCAAGAGCCTTCTCGCGGCTGATGAACTCGCCCTCGTCGGCGAGTATCTCGCCGGTCATAGGAGCGATGACCGGTTCAGCTATCTTTCTGCCGTACAGTCTGTCGGAGATAGCGAGCTTCTTGTTGTACTTGTAGCGGCCGAATCTGGACAGGTCGTATCTCTTTGCGTCGAAGAACTGGTTGTTCAGATAGTTCTGCGCAGACTCAACGCTGGTCATGTCGCCGGGGTGGAGCTTTCTGTACACCTCAAGCAGAGCCTCTTCCTTGTTCTGGGTGCTGTCCTTCTCGATGGTCGCGAGGATTCTGGGATCCTCGCCGAACTTAGCGGTCAGCTCAGCGTTGGAGGAAAGACCCAGCGCACGCAGGAACGTGGTAACGGGGATCTTTCTGTTCTTATCTATGCGGACGTAGTAGATGTCGTTGGCGTCCATCTCGTATTCGAGCCATGCGCCGCGGTTCGGGATAACGGTAGCCTTGTAGAGGGGCTTACCGGTCTTGTCGTTCTCAAAGCCGTAGTACACGCCGGGCGAACGAACCAGCTGAGATACTACTACACGCTCAGAGCCGTTGATGACGAAGGTACCGCTGTCGGTCATAAGCGGCAGATCGCCCATATAGATCTCGTTGTCCATGAACTCGCCGGTCTCCTTGTTGAGCAGGCGGGCGGTAACGCGGATCGGAATTGCATAGGTAGCGTCGCGCTCCTTGCATTCTTCAATGGTATACTTAGTCTTGTCGTCAAGGCGGTGGCTGATGAACGAGAGTTCGTATCTGCCATTGGAATCGGTTATCGGGGAGAACTCCTTGAAGATCTCCTTGATACCGTCATTCAGGAACCATTCGTAGGAATCCTTCTGAATACCGATGAGGTTCGGCATATCGATGACCTCATTGATCTTAGAAAAACTCATTCGGGTGGTTTTTCCGAGCTGTATGGGCTTAACATTCACCATCGGCTTTATCACTCCTTAATAAAAATCCGGTTCAGACAGGCGGAAATTACTGGCAAATCACACCTTGTGGTGGTCAAAAACCAGGCTTTTCGCGCACATATCCATTATGATACATTATGATATTATACACCAAACGGCGCCAAAAGTCAAGCATTTAGGGATAAAAAAAAGGCGGATAATTCCGCGCATTTTTGTTGTTAGGGACGATTTTTTTGCCCATTTTGACAAACTTCGCGAAAAAATCCCGCGATTTTGTAATATTACGCACAAAACAGCAAAAAACGTGGCTGTAATGCGGATAGAATCGGTTTTCCGGAGCGGAACGCACCCGCACGGTATAACCGCGCCGATACGCCGCCTTAAACCCGGCGCCGAAAGGAGCTTTTTTTAACGGGCGGACTTACGCCCGCCCAGCAGATCAGCTCTGTAAAATATCAGCCGCAGGACACCACGGAAACCGAGATATCGTCCCTGCTGCCGGCCCTGGAGCGTTCCCTCAGGTGCTCCCGCAGAGCCGGAAGCTCCTCTTTCTGAAGCCCGCCAAGGCGCTCGGCGAATTTCAGCATATCCGAGCGGCTGACGAACGAATTTATCAGCCCGTCGCTTGAAAGCGTGACCGCCTTGAAATCCCCCGCCCGCCAGAAGCTGCGGAAACTGTTTATCGCGTCGCAGTCGCACAGCGAAGTCGTGAGATTTCCCACAAGGCGCTCGTCCTCCGGCATGGGGAGCTGCATTCCCTCCGCGGTCTGCAGCGTGAACGTACCGTCGCCTATCTGCAGTCCGAAAACTCCGGTGCTGTCCGCCGCCGCAAGCAGCAGCGTAGCTCCGTACATTACCTCCGCCTGCAGGCCGCCGAACTTCCCGGATATAGTGCGCTCCCGCTCGTTCAGCGGAACGAATCCCAGGTGCGCCGCTATCTCGTCGTTCCAGCCGCAGATGATGTTCCCCGCGATACGCCGCGCGGCTTCGTGCTCGTCCCGGCGGAATATTTCGGCAAGGCTGCCGTTACGCTCGCAGAAATCCATGACCGAACGTATCGCGACCCGCGCCGCCATCTCGCTGCCCGCGTCGCTGCGGAAGTGCTTCTCGCTGCCGTGACCGTCGGACACCGCAGCGACCGCCAGTCCCTCCGAAACGTAAATCCGGGCGCTGTCCTGGCAGGGAGTTCCGTTCTCCTCGTGGGAGGCTCCCCGTACGGACGCCGCGAACCCATCGAACGGCATTACCAGCCAGCCTCGATGTCAGCGTTTATCTCATCGCTCTCGGCGAATTCACGTATCTGCTCCGCGGCAGACTCCTGCTTGGTGTGAGCCTGTTCGCCGCTCTCCGCCAGGCGTACGCTGCGGCTTCCGATCTGCGACGACGTTACTGCCACGAACTTGATGAGCTTTGCGAGAGCCTCGCCGTTATGCGCGGTCACAACGCTGTCCGGGTCGCCGGTGAACTGCGCCAGTATATCCAGGTCGGCGTCCTCGCCGATGGCTACAGCCGCCTTTATTCCGTTGGAGTACCAGCGGTTCTTGGAGATGGTGTCAAGTCCCTTGACGTAGTTATCGGTTGGATATCCGTCGGACATGAGTATCATGACCGGCGCGAAAGACAGGCTCGGAGATTTCATGAACTCGTTTCTGGAGAGCTTCGCCGCAAGCTCCGTCAGAGCCGCGCCGAGGTCTGTAACATTCTCCGCCTCCAGGGGCTTCCACTCGAATCCGTCGATGGACACGGGCGCGTCGTACATCCATTCGCACCCGCCGGAGAACTTGAGCACCGCGAGCTTGATATCAGCGTCAGCGCCGCCGATATCCTTTATCTCCGGGATAAGCTCCTCCATGACGGAATTCACGGTGCCTATCTTGCTGCCGCTCATGCTTCCGGAGCAGTCTATCACAAAAAAGAGTACCATTGACTTCTTGGCGATCTCTTCAGCGTCGTCAAACGGATTTATAGGTGTATCAGACATTTTGTACCTCCCATACCGGCGCGGCACGTTCCGCCGCTCTTCGCTCTTTAATATATAATATATTATAGCATTCACGCGCTGAATTGTCAATACGACCGGGCGCGGATAAAGATATGTGTACTAACGGTTTTTGTGCTAAGTGCAATTCCGGGGGCATTTGCATGGCAATATTTTTGTATCTGATAAGCATAGATTTTTCGAAAATAATATGCTATAATACAGGAGTATTGTATTGTATCCCCGCACACCGGGGAATGATAACAAGGAGGAAAACTGAATATGAAAAGCGAAAAGATCCACAAGCTGGTCGGGACCGCGCTTCTTACCGCGCTGGTAGTTGTCGTGTACTTCCTGACTATGGGAATCACGGTAGGTCCGTTCAACATCACGTTTGCACTCATTCCGATAGTAGTCGGCGCGGCACTATACGGGTGGCAGGCAGGCGGCTGGCTCGGACTTGTGTTCGGCATGATGGTACTGTTCACCGGCGGCGCTAATGCGTTCCTGGTGATAAACGCACCCGGAACGATAATCACGGTTCTTGTAAAGGGCGCGGCTGCCGGTCTTGTTCCGGGACTTATCTACAAGGCTCTCGAAAAGAAGAACCGCTGGGTCGCAACTATATGCGCGGCAGCGGCTGCTCCGATAGTAAACACCGGAATATTCCTGCTGGGCTGCCTGGCGTTCTTCATGGATACCATCGGCGAATGGGCTGCGGGCGCAGGCATAGAGAGCGCCGGAGTTTACATGGTGACAGCGTTCGTCGGCGTGAACTTCCTGGTAGAGCTGGGAACCAACC
Source organism: uncultured Oscillospiraceae bacterium (assembly GCA_934457235.1). GTDB lineage: Bacteria > Bacillota > Clostridia > Oscillospirales > Ruminococcaceae > CAG-115. Next base: position 64,733 of record CAKSHT010000001.1, on the reverse strand, counting down.
TGCTGTTAAGCTCCGTTATCGTGCGGATAGTAGATATAGTAAAGAACAAGCTGTCATCAACCCGCAAGCAGGGTATCTGACGGCGAAGGAGCAGCTATGATACTTGCGATAGACATAGGCAACACGAACATCGTCCTTGGCTGTGCGGACGGTGACAGGATACTTTTCCGGGAGCGTCTGGCTACAGTACAGCGGGAAACGTCCCTGGAATATGCCGTGAAGATAAAGGCGGCGCTTGATATAAACGATATCAGCCGCAGCGACATCACCGGCGCGATAATCTCATCGGTAGTGCCGTCGGTCACGTTCACTGTCAAGACGGCGGTCGAAAAGCTGGTGGACGGCAGGATAATGATAGTCGGTCCCGGAATAAAGACAGGGCTTTCGATACAGATAGACAATCCGGCGCAGCTGGGCAGCGACCTTGTTGTTGACGCAGTCGCAGGTATACACGACTACCCCGTACCGCAGATACTGATAGACATGGGCACTGCGACGACGTTCTCAGTAATAGACCGGAACCGCACATACATCGGCGGACTTATCACCACCGGCGTGGCGGTATCCGCGGACGCGCTGAACTCGCGTACGGCGCAGCTCCCTAAAATAGCATATGAAAAGCCGAAGCGCGTTATCTGCTCCAACACAGTTGACTGCATAAAGAGCGGAATAATGCACTCCAACGCCTGCGCCATCGACGGAATAATCGAGCGCATTGAAGAGGAGCTCGGCGAAAAGACGACGGTCGTTGCGACCGGAGGGCTGGCGCAGGTGGTTATCCCGCTGTGCCGCCACGAGATAATCTATGATGACGATCTGCTCCTCAAGGGGTTAATGCTCATCTGGAACAAGAACACTAAGTAAATAACTAACCTTACAATACACAAAATTGCTGCCGGAAACGACAGCAATTTTTGTTTATGGTGTTACGCGACGCTCCTCCATCAATTACGCCAGAGAAATCCTATAAATCGCCGCGTCGTCGTCCGGATAGTAATCCCTGCGGGTGGCGATGTATTCGTATCCGGAGCTTTCGTACAGCGCTATCGCTCCGGCGTTCCGGCTGCGTACCTCCAGGAAGCACGCGACTGCTCCGCGCTCCTGCATCTCCCGGTGCAGCTGCTCCAGCAGGCGCTTCGCAGCTCCCTGGCGGCGGAATCCCGGAAGCACCGCTATCTGGAACAGCTCGCCCTCGTCCGCCGCGACCCTGCCGAGTGCAAATCCCGCAAGTTTCCCGCCGCGGTCGGCGGTGCACAGGATATTCAGCGGATTGTTAAGCTCGGCGAGCAGCGTTTCTTCCGTCCAGCTTCCGCCGAAGCACTCGCGCTCGATAACGCTCAGCTGTCGGAACAGCTCGTCAGTGGGCTTCATACCAGCTTCTGCCCTCCTTTGCGCCGGCGGTCAGCGGAACTGCAAGCTTAACAGCGCCCTGCATTTCCTCCGTCAGTATCCTCGCCGCCTGCGCCGCCTTGTCCTCCGGAGCCTCGACGATAAGCTCGTCGTGCACCTGGAGTATCAGCCGCGCCTCCGGAAGCTCCGCCCTTAGCCGGCGGTACACCCTTATCATCGCGATTTTTATGATATCCGCCGCCGTGCCCTGTATCGGCGTGTTCATCGCAATGCGCTTACCCAACGCCTTGACGGTCTTGTTGGTGGAGAGTATCTCCGGAATAAAGCGCTTGCGTCCGAACATCGTCACCGCCCAGCCGTCCTTTTCGGCGCTCTTCGTCACTTTGTCCATATACTCCTTAACGCCGGAGTAATGGTTCAGATAATCCTCGATATACCGCTTCGCTTCCGGCACGGATACGTTTATATCCTTTGCCAGGGAGAATGCACCTATCCCGTATACGATGCCGAAATTGACCGCCTTGGCGCTGCGGCGCTGCTCCGGCGTTACCTCGTCGGGAGTAAGTCCGAGGACGCTGGCGGCGGTCTCCGCGTGGATATCCCCGCCCTCGCAGAACGTCCTTATCATAGCCTTGTCGCCGGAAAGGTGCGCCAGTACGCGCAGCTCTATCTGGCTGTAATCCGCGTCCGCCAGGAGCTTCCCAGCTCCCGCTACAAAGAACTTGCGGAAATTGCGTCCTATCTCGGTGCGCACCGGAATGTTCTGTATATTCGGCTCCGCCGAGGATATACGCCCGGTGCGGGTCTCCGTCTGCTTGAACGTGGTGTGCATTCTGCCGTCCGGGGAAACCGCGGCTTCAAGCCCCTTGACATAGGTGTTATAGAGCTTCGTCAGCGTACGGTACTCGAATATCATCGGGATTATCGGATGCACCATGCGCAGCGCTTCCAGGGTGTCCGCGTCGGTGGAATAGCCAGTCTTGCGCTTCTTGCCCGCCGGGAGTCCCAGTTCCTCGAAAAGCACGACGGACAGCTGCTTCGGCGAACCGATGTTGAATTCATGCCCCGCTGCGGCGTATATCTCCTGCGCCAGTCCGTCTATCTTCGGCAGAAGCTCTTCGCCGAACTGATGGAGCGCCGCGGCGTCCAGCGCTATTCCCTCCAGCTCCATGGAGCTGAGCACCTCCGCAAGCGGTATCTCGATATCCGCAAGGACCGTATACATTCCCTGTTCGTGCAGCTTTTCCCAGAGCGCCCGGTTCAGCAGGAACAGCGTTTCGCCGAGCCTTTCCGCGCTGCAGGCAACGCCGTACTCCGCGCACAGCCGCCCGATGCTGTAGTCGCTGGAATTCACGTTCAGCAGGTATCCCGCGAGGGTCGCGTCGAACACTACGTTGTTAAGCTCCATGCCGTTCTTCATGCAGTAGGAAAACAGCGCCTTCGCGTCGTCCGTGCGCTTTTTCGCGTCAGAGCGCAGGAACTCCGGAAGCTCCACCGCCTGCGGCTTTCCGTCCAGGAACACCAGGATTTCTCCGCCGACGAGCGCCACGTCGTACGCCGACGGGTCGAACTCCGGTATGTCCGCAGTAACACGCGGCTCTGCGGCGCTTTCCTGGGATTCCCCGGAATCACCATGCTCCGTGGCTATCTGCACCTTAGCGGGGGCGGTCTTGTCCAGTCCGAGCTTCTTCAATACGCCGAACATCTCCATTTCGGCGAGGATACCCGCCGCTTCCGACGGATCGCCGGGCTTTACGGCGTACTCCGACATATCCAGCGGGACTGGAGCTTCAAGGGTTATCTCCGCCAGCATGCGGCTCAGCTCCGCGCTCTCCCTGCCGTTTTCAAGCTTTGTGCGCACTCCCTTTGTGACGTCGATATCCGCCAGGTGCTCATAGATGTACTGCACGGTATGGTACTTCTGGATTAGCCCCAGCGCGGTCTTTTCGCCGACTCCCGGAACTCCGGGGATATTGTCGGAGCTGTCGCCCATCAGCGTCTTTACCTCCAGCATCTCGCGGGGAGTTACGCCGTATACCTCCGCTATCTTAGCGGGAGTGTAGAGGATATCCTCCTTGTTCGTGGCGAGCCTTACCGTCACCTTATCCGTTATCAGCTGGAAGCTGTCGCGGTCGCCGGTGGAGATGGTGCACTCCCCGCCCTGCTTCTCTGCCTCATGGGAGAGCGTGCCGATTATGTCGTCAGCTTCGTAGCCCTCCTTTTCGACGATGGTGACTCCGAGCGCCGTCAGCAGCTGCTTTATCACCGGCATCTGCGCCCGCAGCTCGTCGGGCATTCCGTGGCGCGTGCCCTTGTATTCCGCGTACAGCTTGTGACGGAACGTCGGCGCATGCAGGTCGAACGCCACTGCAACGTGGTCGGGCTGCTCCTCCTTGAGCAGTTTGAGATAGATGTTCATGAACCCGGTGAGCGCGTTGGTCGGCGCGCCCTTTTTGTTGGTGAGCAGGCGTATCCCGTAGAATGCGCGGTTCATTATGCTGTTGCCGTCTATTACAAGAAGCTTCATGGTTTCTCCTTTGGTCTGGAAACGGATACGCGGGCGCCAGTGCACCCGCATACCACGCTGTTCATATTTCCTTGGTCTTTACGCTGCCGGGGGCGTCGTTCATGCGGATATCATTGAGTATGTTCGGGCTGAGCTTCTTGAGAAGCATCATCGTGCAGATACCCGTAAAAGCGCCGCCGATTATCGCGGAAGCCATCAGTATCGGCGTATACGCCAGGACGAATATGTTATTGTAGATGATGACCGCGGTGAGCATCTGCCCCGCGATATGCGCCAGCGCTCCGCCGACGCCGACTACGGGCAGCCAGTTTTCGCGGTTCTTCTGCGGGAGAATGCGGCGCAGGAGAAGCATAGTCCCCAGGGAGCATATACCGCCCATCACTCCGTAGAACAGGTTCATGACCATACCGGTTATGAACGCCGCCACGAAGCACCGTAAGATCACAACGACCATAGCCTCGCCGCTGCTCCATTTTCCGCCTATGTAAAGCATGAACATCGTCACGATGTTCCCCAGACCGACGCGCACTCCGGGAAGCGCGCATATCGGCGGAAGCCAGGTTTCCACCGCTGAAAGCACCGCCGCAATACAGATGAACAGCGCACACAGCGCCACCTTACGAACCTTCATGTTCATCGTGAATGTTCCCCCTTCTGTCGTTATCCTGCGGCGCTGACATTATCTGCGCCACCTGCTCCGCGATAAGCATAAGCTCCGAGCGCACAGGCCCGGAAGCCGGCTGCGGGGCTTCCTCCTTTATTTCATTCGCCGGGATATCCCCGGTGAGCGTGTAATTTTCCGCGCTTATCGCGGAAGCCGGGTAACTCAGCAGGAATCCCCTGAAATACCCCGCCGCGAAGCTGACGAGCGCCGCCAGCGCGGATATGAGCATGATCGCCCCGCACACAGTGAACGCGCCGCCCACCGCGAAGCAGATCACCGAGTACACCAGGTTAAGAATGTAACTGACCGTGCCGATCAGCGGATCTCCGGGGACTGCCATCAGCGCAGCCGCCGCGGAAGCCAGCGCCCCCACGGTGAACAGGACGCCGGTAACGGCTCCACCCGCCGAAAATCCTATTATGACGCACAGCAGAGCCGCCGCGCACTGAATATAGAAGCACGCATGCACCGTCCGGCGGAGCATTCCGGCTCTTGCCTGCCTTGCGGAAACGAAGTCGGAAACTATGCTCACCCCGTCGGTGTCAAAATGAAGCAATCGCCTTTTAATCCCGTCCAGCATAATTACACCCCAGATACCATTTTATCAGAGCTGCTCAAGCTCCCTGAGCCACAGCGCGGCGGAAGCGTCGCTCGGCATTCTCCAGTCCCCGCGCGGAGAGAGGGTAACTGAACCGACCTTCACGCCGTCCGGCAGGCAGCTTCTCTTGAACTGCTGCGAGAAGAACCGTCTGTAGAACGTCCGCAGCCATTTGAGTATTGTTTCGCGGTCGTAGCTGCCGTCGAATGCGTACTCCGCCAGTCTGAAAACCTTTCTCGGCGGGAAGCACCATCTTATGCCGTTGTACAGGAAGAAGTCATGCAGCTCGTAGGGACCTACCAGGTCCTCCGTGATCTGCGCGATATTGCCGTTTTCGTCCGCCGGAAGAAGCTCCGGACTGACCGGCGTGTCGAAAATGCTCATGAGCACCTCGCGAAGCTCCGCGTTCTCCACGGTGCCCGCGTAATATTTGACGATGTGCCGCACCAGCGTTTTCGGGACTGACGCGTTCACGCCGTACATGGAAATGTGGTCGCCGTTGTAGGTCGCCCAGCCGAGCGCCAGTTCAGACAGATCGCCGGTGCCGACTACCATTCCATTCTCGGCGTTCGCAAGGTCCATAAGTATCTTTGTGCGCTCCCGCGCCTGGCCGTTCTCGTAGACGACGTTGTGGTTGCTCTCGTCATGCCCGATGTCCCTGAAATGCTGCTTCACGGAATCCGCGATGTCAATGACCCGGAGCTGCGTTCCCAGCAGTTCGCACAGCCGCTCGGCATTGCTGCGGGTACGCTTTGTCGTACCGAAGCACGGCATTGTCACGGCGAGTATATCAGAAGCCGGACGTCCCAGGAGCTTCATTGCCTCCACGCAGACCAGCAGAGCCAGCGTGGAATCCAGGCCGCCGGAAATTCCTATAACCAGCGTCCTGGCGTTAGTATGACGGATACGCTTTTCAAGTCCGTGCGCCTGCATGGTCAGGATATCCTCGCAGCGCCTGTCCTTTTCAGCGGAGGTCTGCGGTACGAACGGCGTACACACGACGGTACGAGTGAGCGTAGTTTCTGAGATCCCCATGCTGAACGGAACGCGGCGCATTCCCGGACGTACTCCGCCGGTGAAGCTGGTGTTCCTGCGGCGCTCGGAAGCAAGCTTCTGGACGTCTATTTCAGTTACTGTCAGTCCCGTGGAGTACAGTCTGCTCTCCGCAAGGACAATTCCGTTCTCGGCGATGATATCGTGACCGCTGAACACCAGGTCCTGCGTACTCTCTCCGGAGCCTGCGCTCGCGTAGACGTAGCCGCACAGCAGCCTTGCGGACTGGCTGTTCACCAGGTCGCGGCGGTACATATCCTTGCCGATCGTTTCGTTGCTGGCGGAGAGGTTAGCGATCACCGTCGCCCCGCCCAGCGCCAGGGAGATGCTCGGCGGCTCCGCCGCCCACAGATCCTCGCAGAGTTCCGCGGCGAAAACCAGCTCCGGGATCTCGCGGCACTCGAACAGAAGCCCCAGACCGAACGGCACACACTCGCCGAACAGTTCTATATCGAACTGACCCTCCGGCGCTGCGGTGAAGTGACGCTTTTCGTAGAACTCGTTGTAATTCGGCAGGAACTTTTTCGGAACGACGCCAAGCAGCTTGCCGTCCTTGATGACAACGGCGCAGTTATACAGCTCCCCGCGGAAGCGCAGCGGGCAGCCGACAGCGACGAGCATGTCCATGCCGGCGGTATGCCCGGTGATCTCCCGGAGGGCGTTCAGCGCGCCGTCCAGAAGCGCCTGCTGGAAAAAGAGATCCTGACAGGTGTATCCGGTTATGCACAGCTCCGGAAGCACCAGTATACGCACTCCGCCTGCGTGAGCCTTATCTATGAGCGCGGTTATCTCCGCGCGGTTGTATTCACAGTCAGCGACCTTTATATCCGGCGTACCGGCGGCGACTTTTATAAATCCGTCCTTCATCTGTTCTGCTCCTTGTACCCTCTCCGGGTGATTTATATTGTTATCCATTTTATATTATATACACTTTTCATCAGAAAATCAAGTGGCACGGACGAAAAAATACCCACAGCTGCTGACTGTGGGTATCATCTCCCGGAAATACGCCGCTTCACTTGCCCGGCGTAAAACAAATACCGGAGCGGAATAGCTCCGCCCCGGCTGATGTAATGCCTTATTTAAGCTCGAACGTCTTACCGCAGACGGTTATTGATGTGATATCCGCAGGGTTTATCGGCTGTGAGAACTGCTGTGTTTCGCCCTGACCGTTGTCGTCCGTCCAGCCCGAGCCGACGCCGCTGATTATCTCTAGGGTCTTGTCCCCCGCCTTGACTTCTACGTCGATATCGTATGCGTCGCCCTTGCCAAAGCCGGAGGTGTCCGCCTCGACATAAATACGCCATGACAGCGGAGTTGCGCTGAAATACTTCACAGTAGCGGGAAGCTCGTCGCCGTACCAGCTGCGGTTGCCCTCGTTTGTCGCAAGGTCTATCGGCTGGTTTATCTCCCAGGTGGTGGTTTCAAATATCGGGAAATCTATCGGTATCTCGACGTGCAGTCCGTCCTCGCCGAATGAAAGCACCTCTTCGTCCTGGCATACCATTTCGCCATGCTCGGACGTGCCCACAGCCACTCTTGATATGTTCATGAAATCCAGGGTCAGCGTCTTGCCGCCCCATGTATATTCATTGTACATTCTCGGGTTCGTATAGCAGTGCAGGATATTTCCCTCCTGCGAAACGACGTCCTCGCCTATCTGACCCACCATTCCGAGCGCAGGCTGTTCATCAAGGGACTTATCCACAGCCTCTGCAAGGGTAGAGATCCCCCATGCAGTCCAGCCTGCCTTTGCTGAATAGTCAAAATCCTCGTCGAACACGATGTCAAACATGACATACGCCATGTAATCGTCCGCGCATACGCCCTTGATGTTCAGTTTGAAATCATCGAATGTATACCACAGGTCGAGTTCCTTGCCGCCGGAAAGATAATCGAACGCCGTCTGCTCTCCGGATATCGCGGGCTGAGCGCTTTCGGAGTTACGCTCCTGCTCCGCTTCCTCGGTGGAATACGCCTTTATTGTATAAGCGCCGTGGGTATCCGCCACATTCTGGTTCACCTGGCTGAATGCGCTGTTGAAGTTCCAGCCGGTAGCCGCTCCGACGCTCACCGTCGCCGCCGCGAGCACCGCCGCTGCCGCGAATACTGCCACGAACACGCGTTTGGAACGCGGTTTTCTGTTTTCATTCTTATCCATATTTTCCGCCCTTTCAATAACGTTTCTTACAATAGTTCCGTTGTCGGTCGGGGGAGTTATCTCAGAGAAGCTGTCCCTGAGCCTTTTTTCAATACTCATCGTAGCCCTCCTTTACAAGAAGCTGCTTTAACTGCTGACGCGCCCTTGAAAGCCTGGTAGTCACCGCCGTGGGCTTCTCGCCGAGAATTTCCGCGATCTGCTTCACCGGCATATCCTCGTAATAGAACATGTACAGCACCACCCGGTACTTCGGTTTCATTTTCATTATAACCGGGAGCAGGCTGTCATGGCGCTCCGGTTCCGCCGGAAGCTCCCCGGCTTCGTCGAGCGGAACGGTCGTGCGGTATCTGAACGACCGCAGGAGGTTCCTGCACCGGTTTATCGCCACGCGTATAAGCCACGCCTTGACGTGCTCGTCCCCGGTGAATTCCGCGCCGGAAGTATACAGCGCAAGAAACGCGTCCTGGGTTATGTCGTCGGCGTCCGCTGAATTCCGCAGACAGCAGTAAGCCGCCCTGTACACCGTGCCGCTGAATTTCTCCACCAGCCGGGTCAGTTCCTGTTCGTCCATTGTTACTCCTCCGTCTTGAAAGGCCTTTCATAAATAATACAACCGGGCGGCGGGATTTGTCACGGTTTTCTGAAAAAATTAAAGGCGCTGCCCTATGCAGCGCCTTTCAGTCCGGAATATTTTCCTATAATCAGAATTAACCTTATCAGAAACCAGTGGAATAGTTCGGAGCTTCCTTGGTGATCTGGATATCGTGCGGGTGGGACTCTCTCAGACCTGCGCCGGTGATGCGTACGAACTCCGCACGCTCCTGGAGCTCGCCGATAGTCGGGCAGCCGCAGTAGCCCATACCGGAGCGGATACCGCCGACAAGCTGGAAGATGGTGTCTGCAACGGATCCCTTGTAAGGTACGCGGCCCTCAACGCCCTCTGGAACGAGCTTCTTGCTCTTATCCTGGAAGTAACGGTCAGCGGAGCCCTTCTTCATTGCCGCAAGGCTTCCCATGCCTCTGTACACCTTGAAGCTTCTGCCCTGGTAGATCTCGACGTCGCCGGGAGCCTCCTCGCAGCCTGCGAGCAGAGAACCGAGCATTACGCAGTTAGCGCCTGCCGCAAGTGCCTTTACGATATCGCCGGAGTACTTGATACCGCCGTCCGCGATGACCGGAACGCCGTACTTAGCCGCTGCGCACGCGCAGTCGTAAACCGCGGTGATCTGCGGAACGCCGATACCTGCAACGATACGCGTCGTGCAGATGGAGCCGGGGCCGATACCTACCTTAACGGCGTCAGCGCCTGCCTTGATGAGATCCTCTGTAGCTGCGCCGGTGGCAACGTTGCCTGCAATGATCACTGCATTCGGGAATGCGTTCTTGATCTTGTCCAGGGTGGTCATGATGTTCTTGCTGTGACCGTGCGCGGAATCAAGTACCAGTACGTCCGCCTGGGCCTTGAGCAGTGCGCCGGCTCTGTCGAGAACGTCCGGAGTGATGCCGATAGCGGCGCCGCAGAGAAGTCTGCCGCCTGCGTCGCGCGCGGTGTTCGGGTACTGTACGCTCTTCTCGATATCCTTTATCGTGATAAGACCCTTGAGGAAGCCGTTCTCGTCAACGAGCGGAAGCTTCTCGATCTTGTGCTTTCTGAGTATCTCCTGTGCCTGGGGAAGCGTAGTGCCTACCGGGGCGGTAACGAGATTGTCCTTGGTCATTACTTCGCCGATCTTCTGGTTGTAGTCGGTGATGAAGCGGAGGTCACGGTTAGTGAGGATACCCACGAGCTTGCCGTTTTCAACCACCGGAACGCCGGAGATCTTGTACTTGCCCATCAGTGCGTCAGCGTCGAAAACGCTGTCGTTCGGGGAGAGGAAGAACGGGTTTACGATAACGCCGTTCTCGGAACGCTTTACCTTGTCCACTTCGTCCACCTGCTGCTCGATGGACATGTTCTTGTGGATTATACCGATACCGCCCTCGCGTGCGATAGCGATCGCCATGCGGCTCTCTGTAACTGTATCCATAGCGGAGGTCATTATCGGGGTGTTAAGGGTGATGTTCTTGGTCAGGTTCGTCCTGAGGTCGATCATGTTCGGCGTAACATCGCTCTTTGCCGGGATAAGGAGCACATCGTCAAAGGTAAGACCTTCCTTGACAAATTTCTCGTTGTAGTTGCAGTTCAGCATTTGTAGATCCTCACTTTCTCCAGTCAGGCGCCGCACGGTGCAGCGCCGCCGCATGGGTATACCCACGTCTGTTTCTTGAATTTGGAACTCTCCCCCATAAAGGAAAAAGCCGCTGATCACTGATGTATCATGGCTTTGGTTTCCGGCGGCATACAGATATGGCCGCCAAAATATATTGTTATTATTATACCACTAAAGCGCCTTTTTTGCAAGAGCCGACCCGGAGAAAAATATACAAATATCTCAGCGCAAAAGCGGCGTATTTCGGAAATTTTCACGCTTTCCCACAAAAAACCGAAAAAAATCCGCCCAGCTTATTGACGAAAAATCATATTTATTATAGAATATATATGTATGGGTATACTGTACCTGTAAAATACTGTATAAAACAAGGATATGATAACATGATAAAGACATCTGCGTCGCTGCTCGCCTGCGATCTTTCGAATATAATCGGGGAGCTTTCCCGCTGCAAGGCGGCAGGCGTTGACTGGATACACTTCGATGTGATGGACGGCGCATTCGTGGAGCAGATAACCTACGGCAGTCCGGTGCTGAAATGCGTGCGCAGGGCGACGGACATGTTCCTGGACGTGCATCTGATGGTAAACGACCCGATGAGCCAGATAAAGTTCTTCGCGGAAGCCGGGGCGGATCTCATCAGCTTCCACCTGGAAAGCAGCAGCAGCGCCGTGCAGACGCTGGAGCTTATCCGCTCGTTCGGGATAAAGTCCGCGCTGGCGATAAAGCCGGGCACTCCCGCCGAGGAGGTGTATCCGCTGCTCTCCCTGTGCGACATGGTTCTTGTGATGACCGTGGAGCCTGGCTACGGCGGACAGGCGTTCATTCCGGAGACTCTCGACAAGATACGCCAGCTGCGCGAATACGCTGGCGGCGACCTTGACATCGAGGTGGACGGCGGGATAAACGCAAAGACCGCGCCGCTTGTAAAGGAAGCCGGGGCGAACGTACTCGTAGCCGGTACTGGACTTTTCAAGGCGGAGGACATGGCGCTGGCTGACGCCGCACTGAAAGCTCCGCAGAAAGGAGCCGAATGATAACCCCTATAACTGAGCGCGATCCGCGCAAGCTGTATCTGGAGCGCTTTGTATTCATGGCGGCTCTGCTTATCCCGGCGGTGTTCCGCGGGGGTATCAGACCGATAATCATTTCGGCGGTGTGCATAATATTCTGCATGCTGACTGACTGGGCGTGCTGCCGGATACGCAGAATAAAATACGACGCGAAGGACCCCGCGATATGGTTCTGGGGACTTTCCTGCGCGATGCTGATGCCCGCCGGTATACCGCACATACTAGCCGGACTGGCGGCGGTGATATGCGTTGCACTCGGCAAGCATATCTTCGGCGGAAATGAGAACCTGGTGTTCTCCCCGCCCGCCATCGCAGCGGCGTTTCTGATAATATGCTACCCCGGCGACATGCTGTACTATCCACGCGCAGGCGAAGTTATCCCGATGTTCTCAGAATACACCGGCACCCTGGCGCGCTCGGTGGAGTATACCATGAAGCTCGGCACCGTGCCCACGCAGTCCCCTCTTGACATACTTCTCGGAAACGTCCCCGGCGCGACAGGCACCGTGAATATCCTGGTAATACTCGTCATAGGGATATGTATGCTGATAAAGCACTCCACCAGCTTCACCGCCATGATCTCTGCGATAGCTACGGTGGCGGGAATTTCCGCGCTTTATCCGCGTATCGGCGTAAGTCCGCTGATGTCCGTTTTCTATGAGCTTTCCACCGGCTCGCTGCTGTTCGGCATAATCTTCATGGCGGCGGAGCCTTATTTACTCCCGAAGCGCCGCGCAGCCCGCGTGATTTACGGAATAGTCCTTGGCTACACCGTGATGATGTTCCGCTATTTCGGCAAGGTCGAGATGTGCTTTGTGTTCGCGCTGCTGATTACAAACGCGCTTTCCGGCTGCTTCGACACCATCGTTGAGAACGTCATCTGGTGGAAGCGCAACTACATCAGCTCCTTTGAGGGAAACAAGAACAAGCTTCAGCAGGGCGGCATCAAGCTGACGGACACGCAGGAGATAGAGCTTCCCGCGAAGTACCGCTACAACACCCCGCCGATAGACGGCGCAGTTAAGAGCCGCAAGCCCCGGAAGCCGATAGCCACCCCGATAACGGACGAGCCTGACGAGCCTGACGAACCGGAAAACCCCGCGGAAGCCCCGGAAAAGGAGGTCGGCGATGAATAAGAAGAACCTCCCGAAGGTGAGCACCGACGGGCTTTTCCGTCAGAACATCGTGCTGATGAGCGGACTTGTGACAGCGCCGATAATCGTGGCAGCGACCACGTTCGAGCGCGCACTGATACTCACGCTGAGTTTCCTGCTCATATCCTACACCTCGATACTGATATGCCGCTTCATTCCGCGGAAGATCGTGTATACCGTGCGCATACTGGCGTACGTCGGAGTGGCGGCGGTGATGTACATTCCGACCGCGCTCCTGCTGAACGCATGGTTCCCGGAAACCGCGCAGCAGGTGTCCATCTACGTCGAGATACTGATAGTAAATTCGCTGCTCCTCGCCAAGACCGAAAGCCGGTTCTACCTCATGCCATACAACGAAATGGCGCTGGACGCGCTGATGTACGTCCTGGGCTACGCCATTGCAGCGTTCGTCGTGGGAATGATACGCGAGTTCCTGGCGTTCGGACAGCTGTTCGGATTCCGTGTATGCGACGCTCCTATGCCTGCGGCAAAGACAACGTTCTTCGGATTCATTCTGGTGGGTATCCTCGCGGCGGTATGCCGTGCGATAACCAACCACAGACGCCGCCGCAGCAAGCACGCTGATTCTATCCGAAAGGGGGCGGAGTGATGGAAGTCATTGCAAGGATAATTTCCGTCGCGATGGTATCCGTGTTCGTACAGAACGCGATCTTCGACCGCGCATTCGGAAGCAATGTCGTCATCTATGCTTCCCGCAAGAACGACACCGTTATCGGCTTCACCCTTGGGATAACCGCGATGACCACCATCGCAAGCATCGTTTCCTACTTTCTCGACAGCGTTCTTTTGCAGACGCAGTTCGGCTGGCTGTTCATGCCGCTGATATACGCCGCGGTCATCGGAGCTCTGTACGTCCTGGCGCTGCTGTTCTTCTGGAGAGTGTTCCCGAAGCTGTTCCGCCGCATGAGAAAATACGTACATCTCGCGATATTCAACTGCACCGTCATCGGAGCGCTGTTCCTTAATTCCAACTACGGCAGCGACCTGCCGTCCTACATCGGTTACGGCTTCGGCACCGGCATCGGGTTCTTCCTGGCGTGCTTCCTGCTGAACGTCGCACGGGAGAAGCTGGACAGCGAAAAGATACCCAGGGTGTTCCGCGGATATCCGATAATGCTCATCTATATCGGCGTGGTTTCACTGGCGTTCTATGCGCTCGCCGGCTACACCGCAAACTTCTGACCATACGGAGAGAACGATGAAGAAAAAACAGATCAAGATAAAGCACCGCAAATACAGCCTTTATCAGCGCAAGAAAAGCACCAGCCGCAAGGTGCTCACCGTGATACTCATGGTGGTGATCGTGGCGGCTCTGGTGGTCGTGGGATACGGCGTCGGAAAGCCGCTGATGGATTATTTCAGCGGAAAGACGACAAGCTCCGAGCCTGGCTCCGCGTGGACTCCGCCCGTATCCGGCGAAACCACAGGCGACTCCTCGGAGGGAACAAAGAACGCGTCCTCTGACGTTACATCCGAGCCTACGAAGGAAACTGAGCCGGAGGCAACGGCAGCCAACGCGCTGCTCCTGCCGGAAAGCTCCCTCGCAAGCTCCGACGCGCTGAACAGCGCGCTTGCCGCGGCAAAGAGCGGCGGCTACACCGACATCACGGTAACGCTCAAGGATGAGAACGGAAACTTCCTCTACAAGACCGCGATCGACGGCGTTCCGGAGGATCAGGTGACGGGAACTCTTACGGCGCGGCAGCTGGTGAAGCTGATAACCGACGCCGGATTCACTCCCCGCGCCCGGATAAATACCCTGCTTGACCGCACGACCCAGAGCTACAGCGGCGAGAACATCTGCTACATGATAGCTGACGGCGGTATCTGGCACGATTACTATGTAGACCGCGGCGGAAAATCCTGGCTCGACCCGTTCAATGCAGGTACTTCGAAGTATCTCTCGGCGATAACCGGCGAGCTTTCAAAGGCGGGATTCAAGAGCGTTATCCTCGCGAACACGCGGTTCCCGGCGTTCAACAGCCAGGATTACTCGACGTTCCTCAGCAACCTGCCGATATCCGACGACAGCGCGCGTTCTGCGGCTCTGTGGAGCGTGATAACTGCGTGCGAAACGTCCGCGAAGAGTTCCGGAGCCGAGGTGCTCCTGGAAGTATCCGATGAGGAACTTTTCGCCGAGAGCCAGTCGCTGACCTCCGCAGAACCGGCAGCGGACAAGACAAAGCTGAAAACCGTAACGCTGCTGATAGACTACAACCCCGGCGAAAAGACCGGCTACACTGAGGCACGGGCGTTCCTGGGCAGAATATCCGCGATGTATTCCGGGCAGGAGCTCGCAGTGCGGCTGACGTCCTCCGGGTTCTCGGAATCCGTGCTGAAGGAAGTGCGCAGGGCGTTCAGTGACGCGGGAATCGCGCTTTATTCTGAATAATCGGTGAAAATTTCACACATCTACTTGATTTATGGCGTGATTTAGGCTATAATAAGTAAGTGCGAAGTACTTGTAAATAATGCCCCTTGCGGGCACAAATAATGGAGGACAACTAATGACAACACTGGCAATGATTTCTACCGCATCGACCGCAGCCGGCGATGGAGCAGGCGTGGCAAGCATGCTCACAATGCTTATCCCGCTGGCACTTATCGTGGTATTCTTCTACTTCTTCATAATCCGTCCGGAGAAGAAGCGCACCAAGGAAATGCAGAGCATGCTGGACAATATCCAGGTAGCTGACGAGGTTATCACCAACGGCGGCATCATCGGCAGAGTGCTTTCCGTCAAGGAGGACACCGTGCTCATCGAGACCGGAAGCGACCGCACCAAGATCCGCGTACTGAAGTCCGCTATCGCGAAGAACAACACCGTACATGAGATCCCGGCAGAGACCGCAGCTCCCAAGAAGAAAAAGGGCAAGGACGACAAGCCCGCAGACATCAAGTAATACCGAAGCGCCCGGAAATTTCCGGGCGCTTTTCATATGCAGGGGCGGATCCTATATCCGCCCGTTTTTTCGTGCGCGTTTAAAAATCCTGGTGGCACATTAAAACCGTGCCATTTTCATCGCATGTATCGGCAATCACGTACGAAACACATACGCATTACCTACCCTGCATGATTTAAGACGCCAGAAATACCACACGCCCTCGAATCCTAATCACAAACCACCCCATAATTGTGCGGATGCATGCACATTTTTCATGGTTTTGCGCAGCAAAATCCCGGACGACCGTCCGGGAAATGAAAAATGTAAGCGTTCACGCCGCGTTTATGCCGTGAGCGCAGCGAATTAAAGGCATAAATGCGGCGAAGCGAGTTAAAGGCGTGAATGCGACATGCTGACGGGCTGCGATCATGCAGCCCGCAATTATATGAATTACCTCTTCACCCTGCGTATCTTCACGCGGTGCGTTACCTGCGGCTCCCCGGATACCGCCGGAGCTGCCGGGTGGACATAATTCGGAGCCAGCGCAAGCTCCGCTTCCTTACGCGCTGCGGCTTCCTGCTCGCAGCACTGGCGGAGGTTCTCCTCCTCGTTCTTCGCGGCTTCCTCGGCGGCTCTGTACGCCTGCTCGTAGAAGTATATCTGCGAATTCAGCGGAGCTTCTCCCTCGGTGCGCTCGACGCGGTAGTAATTGCCGTCGCTGGCCTGCTCACGCGCCTTTACGTTGTCCCGCAGACAGGTGTTGAATATATCAACGGCTCTGTCCGCAAGTCTGCGGTCGAGAAGCGGCGCGGCGACCTCCACGCGGCGCTCGGTGTTTCTGGTCATAAAGTCCGCGCTGGATATATACACCCTGCGGCGGTCGCCGGTGCCGAAAATGTAAATTCTGCTGTGCTCCAGGAACCGCCCTACTATCGAGATCACCCGGATATTCTCCGTATCTCCCTCAACTCCCGCGATAAGGCAGCAGATGCCCCGGACTACAAGTTCTATCTTTACGCCGGCGCGGCTTGCCTCGGCGAGTTTCTCAATGATGTCCTTGTCAGTCAGGGAGTTCATCTTTATTCCGATGTAGCCGTTGGTCTTGTAGGTTATTTCGTTATCGATAAGCTCCACTATGCGGCTCTTAAGTCCCTTGGGAGCCACCAGAAGCTTGTTCGTACTCTCAACGGTATTACCGACGGCGAGCGCATTGAATACCACGGAAGCGTCAGAACCGAAATCCCTGTCCGCAGTCATCAGCGTGAGGTCGGTGTAGAGCTTCGACGTACGCTCGTTGTAGTTTCCGGTGCCCACCTGCGTGATGTAGCTTACATCGCTTCCGTCGCGCAGCGTAATGAGAAGCAGCTTGGAGTGCACCTTCAGCTCCTCCAGGCCGTAAATAACCGTAACTCCGGCTTCCTCCAGGCGCTTGGACCAGCCTATGTTGTTCTCTTCGTCGAAGCGGGCGCGCAGCTCCACCAGCGTCAGGACGTCCTTGCCGTTCTCAGCGGCGCGGGTAAGCGCGCTGATTATCTTGCTGTCCCGTGCAACGCGGTAAAGCGTTATCTTGATGGAAACCACGTCCGGATTATCCGCCGCCTCGTCCAGCAGACGGATAAACTGGCTGATGTTCTCGTAGGGGTAATTCAGCATTACGTCGTGCTGCTTTATCTGTTCTATCATCGGGCGCTTCTGGTCGATGTCCGGCGACTTCTGGGGCGTCAGCGGCGCAAAGAACAGCTCGCTCTGCTTCTCCAGGCGGCGCTCCACGGAGGAAAGGAAACTCATAGTAAGCGGCGCGGTCTGCGTAAACACAAAGTTATCCTTGACCTTTAGCGTCTTGGCGATGAGAGCGATTATCGCCGAATCCGGGTTTCCCTGGAACTCCAGGCGCACCGGCTGGAGCTTCTTGCGCTTCTTGACAAGCTCGCTCATAATGTCGCGGAAATCCACGTCGTGGTCGTACAGACCCTCGTCCATCGCGATATCCGCGTTCCTGGTGACTCTGAAAATGCAGCGGGAAACTATCTCGAAGTTCTTGAAAACCAGCTCTGCGTAACGACTGATAAGCTCTTCGGTCAGCAGGAACTTCCCTGTACCCGGAAGCCACACGAGCCGCGGGAAATTCTCGGAAGCCGGCAGTATACCGAACGTAGTCTTGCCCGCGTCGTCCTTCTTGCATATCGTAACGCCAACGTACACCTCGCCGCTCTTGAGGAACGGCACCGGGTGCTTCTTGTCCACAACTCCGGTGAACAGCAGCGGCTGTATCTCACGCGCGAAGAAAGCGCGGTAGAATGCGTCCTCCTCCGGAGAGAGGGCGGCGGGGTCGATGTGCTCGATACCGTAGTCCTTCAGTCCCTCCATTATCTCGGAATAGGCGTCGTCCTTCATGGGCAGAAGCTTCTTTACCTGCTTTGCTATCTCGATGAGCTGCTCCTTGGCGGTCATGTTGGTCTTGTTCTCGGTGTCCTTGCTGTCGAAGAGCATTTTGTCGTGCAGGCTTCCCACGCGTATCATAAAGAACTCGTCGAGATTGGAACAGAATATCTGCACGAATCTCAGCCGCTCGAACAGCGGCGTATCCTTATCGAATGCCTCCTCCAGAACTCTTGCGTTGAATTTAAGCCACGAAAGCTCACGGTTGTCGTAGAATTTTCCGCCCATGTCAGTTCCTTTCACCACTTTACGTGGATTTTACATGAAAAACACAAATGCCGTCTGTTGCGACGCAGACGGCATTGAATTATCAATGAATAATTAATTGAAATCGGTTTGATCGCGGACCAGCCTGTCCCGACCTTACTTCTTTAAATCGAGGGAAGCCTTGATAAATCCGTTGAACAGCGGATGCGGCCTGTTGGGTCTGCTCTTGAACTCAGGGTGGAACTGTACAGCCACGAACCACGGGTGTACGTCCCTGGGAAGCTCAACGATCTCGACAAGCTTGCCGTCCGGGGAAAGTCCTGCGAACTTCAGACCCTTTTCAGCCATCTGCTCGCGGTAGATGTTATTGAACTCGTAACGATGACGGTGACGCTCGTAGATCAGACCCTCGCCGTAAAGCTCGCGGGAAATGGAGCTTTCATCAAGCTTGCAGGGATACAGTCCAAGACGCATCGTACCGCCCATGTCAACGCCCTTCTGGTCGGGCATGATGTCGATAACGTCGTACTTGTGCTCGCCGAACTCAGCGGAGCTTGCGCCCTCAAGTCCTGCGACGTGACGTGCGAACTCTATTACAGCCATCTGCATGCCAAGGCACAGACCCAGATACGGCTTCTTGTTCTCTCTTGCGTAACGTACAGCCTCTATCTTGCCCTCGATTCCTCTGTCGCCGAAGCCGCCGGGAACAACGATACCGTCTACCTTGCCGAGAAGCTCATCGGAGGTCTGCGGAGTTACTTCCTCGGAATTGATAAGCTCGATATGCACGTCAGCGCCGTTGGCAGCGCCCGCATGTCTGATTGACTCCATAACGGAAATATATGCGTCGGGGAGCGCAACGTACTTGCCGACAAGACCGATAGTCAGCGGCTTCTTTGCGTTCTCCTGCATGTGCACCATGTTCTTCCACTCGGTGAGGTCAGGCTCCCTGTCCTCAAGACCCAGGTGGTGGCACGCGGAGTGAGCCAGTCCGGCTTCCTCCAGCATAAGCGGAACAGCGTACAGAGAAGAAGCGGTGAGGTTCGGGATAACGTCCTCCTTGCGGACGTTGCAGAAGCTTGCTACCTTCTCCATCATATCCTGCGGGATCTCGCAGTCGCTGCGGAGCACCAGTACGTTCGGCTGGATACCGATGGAAAGCAGCTCCTTAACGCTGTGCTGTGTGGGCTTTGTCTTGAGCTCGTTGCTGCCGGAGATGAACGGGAGCAGAGTAACGTGGATATACATAACGTTCTCGCGTCCGACGTCGTTGCTAACCTGGCGGATAGCCTCCAGGAACGGAGTTGACTCAATATCGCCGACAGTGCCGCCGATCTCAGTGATAACGACGTCCGCAGTTTCAGCGCCGCTGTTGGCAACGCGGTAGATGCGGTCCTTTATCTCGTTTGTTACGTGCGGGATGACCTGAACGGTGCCGCCGAGGTAGTCGCCGCGGCGCTCCTTGTTGAGTACTGTCCAGTAGATCTTACCGGTGGTGACGTTGCTGTTGACGGAAAGGTTCTCGTCGATGAAGCGCTCGTAGTGACCGAGGTCAAGGTCGGTCTCGGCGCCGTCGTCGGTGACGAACACCTCGCCGTGCTGATAGGGGCTCATGGTGCCGGGGTCAACGTTTATATAAGGGTCGAACTTCTGGATAGTTACCTTGTACCCTCTCATTTTAAGCAGACGTCCCAGGGAAGCAGCGGTTATTCCCTTGCCAAGACCAGAAACCACGCCGCCGGTGACGAAAATATACTTTGCAGCCATTATGCCTTCCTCCACTTTTTCTATTCCAATTTCGGATCATAAAAACATATCTACAGTTTATTATACCACCCTGGCGTTTTTTTTTCAAGTGGTATTTCAACTAAATTCGCAATAATGCGGTTTTATTTTTATGGCAATACCGCAGACAGAAAAAGCTACTTCCAGTTTCTGTCGTAGGTCGGGGCTTCAAGCAGGGGATTTGAAGTAGTGGGGCGCTTCCGCTTTTTCACGGCGATATGCTCTGCGATGTTGAACGGCTTTTTCTCCGGAATGCTGCGGAACTGCTCAAGATAGAAATTCAGCGCCGCTTCCAGACGTTTCGTCCGTCCGAACCACCCGTCGATGCGCAGCGATTCCAGGCGCTCGAATCCGCGCTCGTCAAGTTCCGGGCTGTCGAAGTGCATGTGGTCGTCCTCATCGACGTGGTATCCAAGACGGTCGCTCTCGCAGAGGTAGCAGCGCACCTCCCCGCGAACAGTGACGGAGCAGGGCGAGTTCTTCGCGTCCCGGAAGATCTCAGTAACTCCCGCGAACGGGACGTAATACAGCCGGCGGAGCACCACAAGCTCCGAGTAATCGCGGAATTCCCCGGCGTAAAGGCTGAACACGAAGCCGTCCGGCAGGATATCCAGATACGTGAATCTTGAGTGACGCCGGCAGTGCTTATAGCAGTGGTACGCGGCGAGGAAAACCGTGACCGTTCCGGCGAGGACGCACGCCGCGATGACCGCCGCCATCAGCGCCCGCATGCTCCGGGAAGCCCCGGCGCTGAAGCTGAGCACGATGTTTACGGCGCAGAAAACGCATATCCCACACAGCGGAACGACGGTGGTTATGGCTATCGCCTTAAAACGGCGGCGGTATTTAGATGTGTCAGCATGAAAAAAGTAGTCCGTGTTACCGCCCCCCGAATAGTGATGATTTTATTTTACCACATCGCGGCGGTTACGTCAATCCCTTATTTCTCCGGCGGGATAGCGGCGAAGCTGTCGTCCAGGGTTATCACACAGCGTATCTCCGGGTACTTCCGGGTGATGAAGCGCTGTATTTCCGCCCGGAGGTCCTGTTCGTTGAGCGAGCCGTCCTGCGGAACTACCACGTCGAATTCCGCCCTGGTGAAGTCCCCGCAGCTGACCAGCCGCAGGTCATGCACGGAAAGTCTGTCGTCGATGAGCTTTACTATGCGGCTCAGCTCCCGGCGGATATCACCGACGGCGGAGCTGTCGGTGACGACAGGATCGAAATGCACCAGCATATTTATTCCCAGGTCGTGCAGGAAATCGCGTTCTATGCGGTCTATAACGGAGTGACTCTCGATTACGTTTTCCTCCGCCGCCATCTCCACATGCACCGTGGCAAACTTGCGCCCGTGCCCGTAATCATGCACGATGAGGTCGTGAGTGCCGAGCACTCCGGGATAGGACAGTATCCTGCGGCGGATATCCTCCACCAGCTCCGGGGAGGGAGCCTTTCCAAGCAGCGGGTTCATGGTATCCCGGACAAGCCCGGCGCCGCTGTAGAGAATGAACGCCGCGACCGCGACCGCCATGATCCCGTCGAGCTGAACGCCGGTATACACCGAAAGTATTCCGGCAAGGAGGACAGCGGCGGTGACTATGCAGTCATTGCGGCTGTCGGCGGCGGCTGCGATCAGCGTCTGGGAGTCAATGTGCCTTCCTACACTGCGGTCGAAGATCATCATGCCGAACTTTACGGCGATCGAAGCCGCCATGACCGCAATGGATACCGCCGTGAGCTCCACTGGCTGGGGCGTTATTATGCGCTCGATACCGCTGCGGAGAAGCTCTATGCCGATGACGATAACCAGGATAGCGACTACGAATCCAGAGATATATTCATACCGCGCATGACCGTAGGGGTGTTCGGCGTCGGCGCGCTTTTCGGACAGCTGAAATCCGATAAGGCTGATAAGGCTGGAGGACGCGTCGGAGAAATTGTTCAGCGCGTCCGCCGTTATGGAAACGCTCCCGGACAGACTGCCGGCGATGAATTTCCCGGCGCTCAGCAGGATATTGCATATGATACCGACCCACCCGGCGAGCCTGCCGTATTTCGTACGCTTTTTTTCGCTCATGACCGCACCCCCTCGGTTATACCGTATTATATTCCGACAGCATAGAAGTTTGTTTCTATACAGTATATCACACGATGGTTTTGTTAGTCAAGAATTACGCCTTGACATTTTGCCGAGATTCTGATATAATGTTTTTATGAGCGGGTGTGGCGGAATTGGCAGACGCGATAGATTTAGGTTCTATTGGCAACACCGTGCAGGTTCAAGTCCTGTCACCCGCACCAAGTTTTGTCGCGCGAACAAGCGCGACAAAACATCCGATTCTCAAGCTGCAAATAACCCTCCGACATCGTGTCGGAGGGTTATTTGCAGCAGCACAGGCGTCCTGCCTGTGTTCGCCTGTCCCGATTGGGACAGGCGTTTTGCTTTGTTACTCATAATTTTATCACTTACATATCCCGACCGCAAAAACCAAAAAATCTCATGTAGCTGCTGCGATACACGGTAAATGCCCGTCCCGGATTGGGACGGGAGTTTTGATTTTTGTATCTTTTTTTCACTTTAATATCCCGAACGCAAAAACCAAAAAATCTCGTGTGGCTGCTGCGATATACAGCAAAGGCCCGCAATACAAAACAAACGGAGGAGCAGATACATGATGATCTGCCCCTCCGTACTTTATAATATTCAGTCCAGCACTATCTCCATCTGGGTCTCCTTGACGAACATTCCCATCTTGTCGTAGAACTTCCGGGCGTTGTTGCCCTCCCAGACGTTCAGCGTTACGTCATAGCAGCCCTGGGACTTAGCGAACTGCTTGACGTAGTCGAACAGTATAGTCCCGACGTGCTGTCCGCGGCAGTTCTCGTCAACGCACAGGTCGTCGATGTACAGCGTCTTTACCAGCTTCATATTGGTGGAAAACGGCGGCTGCTTGATAACGCAGAAAGCATAGCCCATGACATCGTCATTATCGTCCGCCGCAACGAACACCGGAGTTTCCTCGTCAGCGAATATCCCGTGCAGTTCCTTCCGGGTGTACTTCGTCTTTCCGGAAATGAATATGTCCGGGCGGAGCTTCGCGTGCAGTTCCAGCACCTCGCTCAGCAGCGTCATTACTTTGTCCGAGTCCCTGTCCTCCGCTTTTCTTACCGTTATCATCTGTCGTCCTCCTGCTGTTCCGAAAGCGAAGCGATGTCCTGCGCTTCGCACATGTAGTCCTCGATTATCGCGCCGTTTTCTATCAGAATATCACCGATGTTCTCCATTGCGGCGGCGTTTATCCTGTCATATCCTGTCTCAGGCATTATCCCGCGGGTACGGCAGAATTCGTCTGCACTGCCGTCTATCACTGCGCTTATCAGCCGGATATCCTCGGCGGAAAGACTCTGCGCGAACTCCCGCCAGCCGTCCGCCAGTCCGTCGAATAACCCGGAAGCGCCTGCGCTCCGGTTCTCCGAATAATCCCTCGCGAAGCTCTCGGTCTGCTCCTGGAAGCTGTCCTGCTGTATCTCCTCGATACGCTCGGTTATCTCCGGGACCTCCGTTACCTCCTCAACGATGAGCTTTCTGGTGGTTTCGTCCGCCTCCTGCCGTATCTTCGCGAGCTTGCTGACGTCTATCTCCACCGGCGCCCTCGCCGCCGGAGCCGCGGCGCTCCGCGGGCTTTCCGGCGCTTCGTCGTAATTGTACGCGCTGCGCTTCTTCTGCTTTTTCGGCGGGAATATTCCGTGTTCATCGCACCATCTTCCGGAGGCGTCCGTGACGATATCCGCGAACTCCGGGGCGCTGACTGCGCTCAGAAGCCGTTCGCGGTTTGCCATATCCTCCAGAACCGGGGTGATGTTCGCGGACAGCCCGTAGCGGAATCCTGTGCGCTTTCTCAGCACGGATTCCGTGGATTTCAGAATCCACCCCACCAGATTACGGTACGGCGCCGGCTCAAAGGCCTCCAGACAGGGCTGACCGCGCTTCACGCAGTACTGCTCCATCGGGCTTATCTTCAGCGGGTGGAAGCCCTCCATTCTGTCGAGATCGACATACGCTCCGGCAAACGGCGACCAGCCATGGTCTTTTTTCAGACGTCCGCAGAGAAGCTCGAACATGGTTATCCCGCGCTCCGTGAAGTACCTGTCCAGGACGTTCAGAACGTATTCCAGGGCGCTTTCCAGCAGCCGGGAATTATCGTCCGTCCAGAAGATGCTGCCCCGCAGATTGTATGAAGAACGCTGCATCATAAAATCCAGCTTGCCGGAGTATTTCCGCGCCAGGATATCCGCATTGTCCGCGCCGGCGAGGTTGTCCGTCAGCTGCTCCGCCTGGGAGGTATCCCCGCCGATGATGTTGTACGCCCTCAGATCCTTGAGCCATCGCGGCATTACCTTATCCAGAGCCGCGCAGAAGCTCCGGCAGTTCTCCCAGACCTCCGAGAGCCTGCGGTACGCCTCTTCCGCCGAATCAACGCCGATACGGTTGAGCAGCTCATAGCAGTAGAGCATGACGTACGGCTTGTCCACGCGGTTCCAGACGCCCCGCCGGGCGCCGGTGCGCCACGTGAAGTAGGTGCGTAACTGGTCGGTGGAAAGCGCCCCATAGACCGGGCGGTCAACGCCGCAGAAGCAGTTCCTGGGAAAATCGTCCGTGACATTCTTCATATACTCGCCCTGTTTTACGAGAGTTTCCTCGGCGCACTGGCGGAGCATGTATCCGTTGTAGAACTGCTGGCTCAGCCGGCGCATCTCCGAAATGCGGGTGCGCAGGTTGTCCGGATCGTCGTTGTCCTCGTAAAAGGACGCGGGGTACGCCAGCTCGTCCGGCTGGATATCCCGCCGCGGCTCAGCGGAGGGTATCTCCCTGCCCGTGAGGTAGTCGATGTTCTTGCGCGGCTCCCGCGGGGGTATCTTCTCTCCGTAGGACTGCTCCTCCCTGGCGTTTTCCAGAGCCTCCTGCACTATGCTGTGTATCTTCTCCCGGACGGACTGCCGCACAGCGCCGGAAATATCCTCTGCGGACGGCGTGCGGCCGGAATTCTCCGGCGTATCCTCCGTAACTTGCTCCGGGTGAGCTTTCAGCTCTATCATTCGTTTCAGCTCCTGCTGAATTTCTTCCTTTGTCTTAGCCTTGCTGTCCATCATCAGACGGAATTTGTCGGACATCGCTCACCCTCCCTCCGGTAATGCAAAAGGCGCCTAACGCCGCAGCGCCGACGCCTGTCAGCCTATGTTATTCATCAGTGTCGTCCCAGGCGATAAGCTGTTCCCAGTCCTTCGGGAAGCCCAGGTCGTCCAGCCGCAGGACGTCTGAATTCTTGCGTATCAGCCTCGTGACTGGCTTGACTACGCGCTCGTTCCAGTTCTTGTGGTTATGCGCGAGCTGCTTCATCACGATGATATACCCGAAAACGTCGGGCTTCAGCTCGAACTCCATATTGCGCGGAGTTTTCGGCATCACCGGGAAACAGTTGCCGTAAAGCCTGTTGTAATGCGCGCAGTAGTTCCGCAGCTCGTTCAGGCAGAACAGCCAGTTGTCAAGCTCGTTGCTGGAACATCCGTAGTACCTGTCGGCGATCTCCTTTTTATCCGCGCTCTGCATGTCCTTATAGAAGAACGCCAGCGTACCGAAGCTGAAAAGCTCCATCACCACCCACAGCGGGAACGCGCCGCAGTACTTGGAGTTATAGTGTCTGACGAACTCCCGGTCGTCGTTCACCTCGATGAGGTGCTTCACCTTGTTCATAAACTGCTGGTGATTGTGCCGGAAATCGAACGTAGACGGATTGAGATACCCCAGCGCTCCGTATTTCAGCGCGTGGTAATTCGACACCGCGGCGCGCATGGCGATCTCAGTTTCCTCCAGGGAAGCCAGCAGAATGCTTCGCAGCTTCCTGTCCGCCTCGTATACCCGCAGGACGTTCTCAAATGTCGTGCCCTCCTCATAGCGCCCCTTGGACACCGTGAACGGCGCGAAATAGTCCGCCAGCCGGAAGTAGTTGATGTATTTCAGCGTTTCCTCGGCGTGCTTCTCGTCCTCAATTATGCATCCGCGCTGTTTCAGCTTCTGTACCTGCTCCCGTATGGTCGCGGGGATCTTCTGGTTCATAGTTACCTCGTCAGTCCATCCAGAACACTTCGCGTTCGTGCTTGCTCTTTCTCATCATGAGTGCGGAAATGCTCTGCGTCGGGTCGCTTCCCTCATAGCATATCTTCACTATCTGCTCGATTATCGGCGTTTCTATGCCGTGCTCCTGTGCCAGTCTGTAGGCTATCTTGCTGCTGATGTAGCCCTCGACGGTGCCCACCTGCGCCACCGCCTCAGCCGCCGGCATTCCCTTTCCGATGAGGTTTCCGGCGCGGAAGTTACGCGAATGCAGCGACGTGCAGGTAACTATCAGATCTCCGATTCCCGCCATGCCGGTGAACGTTTTCCAGTTAGCGCCCAGACCCACGCCAAGACGCGTTATCTCGGTCATTCCGCGGGTCATGAGAGCCGCAACGGTATTGTCGCCAAGACCCATGCCCCTGACGATCCCACAGCCCAGCGCGATAGGATTTTTCAGCACTCCTCCAAGTTCGCAGCCCGCAACGTCGTCGTTCGTGTATATGCGGTAGCGCTCGTTGGACAGCGTGCGCTGGATATACTCCGCAACGCCGTCGTTATAGCTTGCGCAGACCTCGGTCGTCGGGACAAGCCGCGCTATTTCCTCCGCGTGGCATGGCCCGGTAATAACTCCTACCGGATTTTCCGGAAGCTCCTCCTTGATTATCTGCGACAGACGATAGCCGGTGCTGCCCTCCAGACCCTTGCTGACGTTTATCACAACGGTATTCCTGTCAACATACGGCTTTACCGTCTGGACTGCTTCGCGGAAAAACGGCGACGGTATAGCCACAAGGATCATATCCGCGCCGCTCACGCACTTCGGGTCGGTGGTGACGCCGAGCGCCTCCGGGAGCTTTACGCCCGGCAGGAGCCGCTTGTGCTCGCGCTCTGTGCGCAGCAGCTCCGCTTCGTTTTCAAACTTCGTCCAGGTCACTACCTCGTGACCATAAGTCGTGAATAATACGCCGAGAGCCGTGCCGTAGCCGCAGCCCAGTATAGTTATCTTTGCCATTATATGCCAGACCTCCAGATATATAGACGATCAGTCGGCGAACTCGCTTTTCAGCAGCGCGTAAACGCACATATCGTCAAAAATATTCTCATTCTCTTTTCGCGGGAGGAACTCCCGGTGAAGCGCTTCCCGGCGCATTCCAAGCCGCTCCGCAAGTCTGATTGACTTCACGTTTCTTGCGTTTATGTCGGCGGAAATTCTCCGCACGCCCAGTACGCGGAACGCGTAGCCCATCATGCCGCATACGCTCTCAAACGCATAGCCCATGCCCTGGTACGCCCGGTTGAACGTATAGCCTATCTCATAGCTCCCGTGACCCCTCGCCGAGAAGTATATCTTACCGATGACCCTACCGCCGAGCACCACCGCATAGAATTCCCGGCTGCGCGAAAGCTTCACGGCTTCCTGCACACAGGCTTCCCTGGTGAATGTTTCGTAAGGTTCGAAGTAAGTAACTTCCGGGTCGGTGAGGATATCCGCCAGGTCGCCGCAGTCCTCCGGCAGGAACCTCCGCACGGAAAGCCGCCCGGTGTCAAACAGGACAGCCGCACCCTCTCCGCGGCTCACTTTGCCTTTTCTCCCAGCTTCTTTTCAGTATGGGTGACGAGCCTGTGTATATTCCCGCGGTGCATGAATATCACCAGCGCCGCCGTAAAGAACGCGATGAACGTGCAGACTATGCCCGCCGGATCGCCGTCCATGAAGTACACGAAAACGAGCGTGCCGAAGCCGTACAGTGCGGAAGCCACGCAGCTGCCCAGCGAAACATATCTTGTGATCGCCACCAGAATTATGAACACACCGAGGAGCAGGCAGCCGGTGCGCCAGTCAAGTGTGAATATCGCGGAGATAGCCGCGAGTACGCCCTTGCCTCCGCGGAACCCGTAGTATACCGGGAACACATGTCCCACGACCGCCATGAATCCCGCCATATAGCCGACCCAGTTCATTCCGTTTGCGAGGACGTGTGTATCCACGCCGCCGATGTACAAAAACGCGAGCCTTACCGCCCATATAGCCAGGACGGATTTAGCGACGTCGCCGAGCAGGACTATCACTGCGACAGCCTTGCCCTGGGTGCGCAGGGTGTTCGTAAGTCCTGCGTTGCCGCTGCCCATCGTGCGGATATCCTTGCCGGTCTTTAGCTTGGTCACGATTATCGAGGTATTCACGCCGCCCAGAAGATACGGTACGGCGAGCATTATTATATAACAGAGCCACATCATGCTTGTTTATGTCCTTTCGGTTTCTTTAGCGGGAGTCTTTTCCCCGTTCCCCTGCTTTATCTCAGGATTTTTCCCGCGGAGCACCGCGAAGATTATCCCGCCGTTCTCGCCTCTCCTCACCGGCATGGTGAAATCCCCGGCGGAGGTTTCAAGCAGCAGGTCGCCGTCCTTTTTCATGGATATGACCTTTATCGCGTCGTATCTCAGAATGACCGCCCGGCGGTAGGTGTAGAAAATCAGATGCTCCGGCAGGAACCAGCGTTCTCCGAGGGTCTTTGCCCCGGAATACTCACTGAACACCTGGGCGCGTTCCTCCTCCGGTAGTGCGTTCAGCTGTGCCCTCAGCCTTGACTTAGCCACTCCGAGTATCTCGGCGAAAACCCGCACGAGCAGCACCGCAACGACGAGCGAAAGAGCCGCCGCGCCGATGAGCCACACCCAGCGCAGCCACTCCGCCCAGCCGCCGGAAAAAATCATCGGGACCCACGCCGCAGCGAAGAGCGCCGCGGAAATTATCACGCACCGCACCAGTACGCCGGAGCGGTGTTTTACGAAGTCCGACAGAATGCGCTCCATCACTCGCCTCTTTCGCGGATGGTGAGCTTGATGGGAGTAGCCTCCAGTCCGAAGGTCTCGCGGAGCTGGTTTTCAAGGTAACGCTGATACGAATAGTGGAACAGCTCGCGGCTGTTGCAGAACACAACGAAATTAGGCGGGCACACGGAAGCCTGCGTCATATAGTATATCTTCAGGCGCTTGCCCTTGTCTGACGGCGGCTGTACGCGGGAAGTAGCGTAGCTTAGCATATCGTTGAGCACGCCGGTTGAGATCCTCATGCAGTGCTGCTCATGCACGTACTTTATCAGCTCGAACAGCTTGTCTATGCGCTGTCCGGTCTTTGCGGAGATGAACACGAACGGAGCGTAGGACATGAACGAGAAATCCACCTCCAGCTTCTTGCGGAAGTCGTCCATAGTCCGGTCGGTCTTGTCCTCGATGGCGTCCCACTTGTTGACCGCGATAACGCACGCCTTGCCCTTGTCGTGGGCGTAGCCTGCGACCTTGCTGTCCTGCTCGGTGAAGCCGACGGTAGCGTCGATCACGATAACGCACACATCCGCGCGATCCACTGCCATGAGGGCGCGGAGCACGCTGAAATGCTCGATGTTCTCAGTGACCTTGGCCTTGCGGCGCATTCCGGCGGTGTCGATGAATATAAACTTGTCATCGCCGCGGCGTATCTCAGTGTCGATAGCGTCGCGGGTAGTTCCGGCGATGTCGGAAACGATGGAACGCTCCTCGCCGGATATCTGGTTGATAAGCGAGGACTTGCCGACGTTCGGCTTACCGATAACGGCTACCTTGATGGCGTCGGCGTCGTATTCGTCCGGCTCCTCCGGCGGGAGGTTCCGGAACACCGCCTCCAGCAGGTCGCCGGTACCGTGGCCGTGCACGGAGGATACAGCGATCGGGTCGCCCAGACCGAGGTTATAGAACTCGTAGATCTCCGGCGGCGGAGTGCCTATGCCGTCCACCTTGTTGACGGCGAGTACGACAGGCTTTCCGCTCTTTATCAGCATGGAAGCTACGTCGCTGTCGTTGGCGGTGACGCCGGTGGTGATATCGGTGACGAAGATTATGGCGTCCGCGCGCTCAACCGCCAGCATAGCCTGCTCGCGCATCTGCGCCAGGATAACGTCGTCGGTCTTGGGTTCGATACCGCCGGTGTCGATGAGCATGAATTCACGTCCCAGCCACTCGCAGCGGCTGTAGATACGGTCGCGGGTCACGCCGGGCTTGTCGTCCACGATGGACAGCCGCTGACCCACCAGCTTATTGAAAAGCGTGGACTTGCCGACATTCGGTCTGCCCACAATTGCTACTACCTGCATTTATATTCTCCTTATCCTCTGATTAAAAAAGCCTATATAGATATAGTATAACACATTTCCGGTGGTATTTCAAGGAATTTACTGTATATTTATTAATAATCGTCAAAAAACTGCGGTATCCGGTTACAGCAAAAATCCCCCCGGCACTGCCGGAGGGACTTCCCGTAAACCTTGTGTTCAGTCATCAGATACAGGCAATTACGCTTCCTTAGCGATAACGACCTTATCATTGTAATAACCGCAATTGCCGCATACTCTGTGAGCAAGCTTCAGCTCACCGCACTGCTTGCAGCGAGAGAAGGACGGTGCAGATAACTTCCATACCTGTGAACGTCTCTTGTCGCGTCTTGTACGGGACACCTTTCTCTTCGGAACTGCCATTATTGCACCCCCTTAATTTGAATTGATCTTTTTCTAAGAGCTCGTATAATGAACCCTTTTACAGTCACGCATATTATTATATCATGCGAATTTCGTTTTGTCAAGTGTTTTAGCGGAATTTCTCAAAAAATCCGTGCGTTTTGGTGAAAAAAGCATTTTCCGGGAGCGCCCCGCGCCGAAAAAGCAGAAAAATACCCAAAACCATAGTTCCGCTGACGCTGAAAAGACCGGGAGCCTAAACCCCCGGTCATTATCAGTTTATCATTAAATTTTATTCACCTGCGAAGCAGGCTTTTGAAATACGTTTTTTGCCACGGGTCTCCCGGGGCAAAAAACACTTCTATCTACACAAGTGTGCGAATTTTCGGCTTTGCCGGAAATGAGTGCGCGCAGTGTAGATGTCCCGGCGGGAAAGCCCCGAAGGGGATTTTCCGACGAATTTAAACGATGAACTTCTTCATGCTCTCAGGCAGCTCGGAGTTATCTGCGGAGATGGTGCAGGTAACAGCGGTGTCGCCGGAAATCTTAGCCAGCTTTTCGAACATCTCGCCTACCTTGTCGTAATCTCTGCCGGTGATCTTCAGAGTAGCGTCAACGAAGATATCGGTGCAGTCGTAGTCGGAAGCGAGGACACCGGAAACGAAGCCGTAGAAGCCCTCAACGCCTGCAACTGCGTAGTCATCAATGTTGACCAGACGCACCTTGGGGGTGATGTCGGTATTGAGTGCAGAACCCTTCTGAATAGCAACTACGTTGCCGTTGGACTTGTTCTCTGCCTCGTGGATAGCGTCGATAAGGATCTTGGTCTTGCCTGTACCCTTCTTGCCTGTGATAAGCTTGATCATAGTAAACCTCCATGAATGTGTTTTATATTGCCAGGAGAACGTGCAGGTGCGCCGTTTTCCTTAATTGCCGTGATCAGAGTCCGAGCTTGGCTTCGAGAGCGGCCTTCTGTGCCTCGTAGCCGGGCTTGCCGAGCAGCGCGAACATGTTCTTCTTGTAGCTCTCAACGCCGGGCTGGTCGAACGGATTTACGCCCAGCAGATAGCCGCTGACAGCGCATGCCTTCTCAAAGAAGTAGATGATGTATCCAAGTTCGTATTCGTTAAGCTCCGGAGCTTCCAGAACGATATTCGGAACGCCGCCCTCGGTGTGAGCGATAACGGTGCCCTCGAACGCCTTGCGGTTTACAACGGACATGTTCTGGTTGGAGAGGAAGTTCAGACCGTCAACGTTGGTGGGATCGTCCTTGAGGAAGAATTCCTTCTGGGGCTTTGCGAACTGCATGACAGTTTCAAACATAACTCTGGAGCCGTCCTGAATGAACTGACCCAGGGAGTGCAGGTCGGTGGAGAATACAGCGGAGGACGGGTAAATACCCTTGTTGTCCTTGCCCTCGCTCTCGCCGAAGAGCTGCTTGTACCACTCGTTCATCATAGCGAAGCTCGGCTCGTAGGAGATGAGCATCTCAACGCTCTTGCCCTTGCGGTACAGAATATTGCGGAGCGCTGCGTACTTGTAGCAGTCGTTCTTACTGAGGTCGCTGTCGGAGTAAGCGGAACGTGCGTCAGCGGCGCCCTTCATCAGCGCGTCGATGTCGCAGCCTGCGCATGCGATGGGGAGAAGTCCGACGGCGGTGAGGACGGAGTAACGTCCGCCTACGTCATCCGGAACAACGAATGTTTCATAGCCCTTCTTGTCGGAAAGCTCCTTGAGGGTGCCCTTTGCCTTGTCGGTAGTGGCGTAGATACGGCCCTTTGCGCCGTCCTCGCCGTACTTCTCGACCAGCAGGTCGCGGAATACGCGGAAAGCCAGAGCAGGCTCGGTGGTGGTGCCGGACTTGGAGATGATGTTTACGGAGAAGTCCTTGCCGTCAACGAGGGAAACGACCTCGTTAAGGAATGTCGGGCTGATGGAGTTGCCGATGAAGTATATTTCGGGGGTGTCCTTCTTCAGGCTGTTGTACAGGGAGGACTTGACAGCCTCGATAACTGCTCTTGCGCCGAGGTAGGAACCGCCGATACCGATAACGATGAGCACCTGGCTGTCGCTCTTGATCTTTGCAGCAGCCTTCTTGATGCGTGCGAATTCATCCTTGTCGTAGTCAACGGGCAGGTCGAGCCAGCCGAGGAAGTCGTTTCCGGGGCCGTTTCTGTCAACCAGCTGCTGATGAGCTGTCTTGACTGCCGGAGCGATAGCGTCCAGCTCGTGCTCAGCAACGAAGCTGCTGAGATATTTGTCTACAAGTTTAAGTGCCATTTTAGATTTTCTCCTTTCACGGAACGGCTGTATCTGTATAATCGCAGGCAGTTTCTGCCTGTTATGTGCCGCACCGTTTATACCTGTTTCTATTATAGCTTATATTTATATTTTTTGCAACAAGTTTTCGTCCAAGCTGTGGAATTTGGATAAACAAAACGAATTTTTATTGTTAATTATGTGAATTGTGCACAACAAAGTGACATATCACTCCAGCTTGTTGATAAAAGAAACTATCTCAGACTGCCGAGAAAGGTGCAGATGCTAGAAAACGTCATTTGGGCTAGG
The DNA here is from genome assembly GCA_934457235.1 of uncultured Oscillospiraceae bacterium. GTDB lineage: Bacteria > Bacillota > Clostridia > Oscillospirales > Ruminococcaceae > CAG-115. The sequence continues at coordinate 31,433 of CAKSHT010000001.1, read as the reverse complement.
CTTTGTGCCTGCCCAAATGACGTTGACGACGCAGATGTGCCTTTATCGGCAGTCTATTTGATAGACGGCGCCAGCATACCTATCATATACAGCTTTTCGCCGTCCGGCACCCCGGAGGTATCGTTCTGATTATCCGTGACATCTATGAAGCAAAGCATGGTATCCAGTCCGCTGTCAACGTAAAAATCCTGCCCGTCGATGCTCCCGGCGTATTCCCAGCCGCCCTCGTTGAAGCTCCCGACTGTCGGGTAAACCTTGAACTCCGGATTTATCGCCGCGCCGGGGTCGTTTTCCTCGTCAAGGAACGGGTAGTACTTTCCGTCGTCATTAAGTATGAAGCTGCCTGCGGGCTGATCGAGATCCTTCCACCACCTGCGCCCGGCGTACCGATAGTAAGCGCCCTGGCAGTCGGCTATCACAGGTTCACCGTCAGCGGAATCGGCTTCCTGGGTCATAATGACCCTGATTATTTTCTCACGTACTGCTGCGGACTCCGCGGTCTGTGCGCTCTCAGTCTGCGCCGTTCCCGTGACGGATCCCGTAACGCTTTCCTCCGCGGTATTCCCGGAACATCCTGCGAGCAGCAGGAGCGCAGACGACGCCAGCAGTATAATATATCTTTTCATACGACCCCTCCCTTGGCGACATTATATAACATTCATTAAGAATTGTCAACCATTTTATTGACTTTACTCCGATAATTTGTTATAATGTAAGGTACACTATAAAAAGAAACACGGAGAACAAAATGACTAGTTACACATACATCACCCCCTGCCACTTCGGCATAGAAAAAACCCTCTCGTTCGAGGTCAAGAAAATAGGCGGCGAGAACATCACCGTGACTGACGGCCGCGTGATGTTCACTGGCGACGCTGCGCTTTGCGCAAAGGCAAACATCGGACTTTCAACGGCTGAGAGAGTGTGCGTTGTACTGGGTCAGTTCCGGGCGCGTACATTCGACGAGCTTTTCGAGGGAATAAAGGCGCTGCCGCTGTCGGAGTTCATCGGGCGCTATGAAGCCTTCCCGAACACCGGTCACTCGCTGAACTCCACGCTGAAAAGCATTCCCGCCTGCCAGAAGATAATCAAGAAAGCGATGGCGGTGAACCTCTGCAAGACATACGGAATGCAGACCATGCCGGAAACCGGCGCGACGGCTCAGATACGCTTCTCCATCATGAAGGACGAGGTCACGCTCATGCTGGACACCAGCGGAGTTGGCCTGCACAAGCGCGGCTACCGTAAGGAAAGCAACGCCGCGCCCATCAAGGAGACCCTGGCGGCTGGACTTATCGACCTGGCGCGGGTACGCGCGAACGACACGATAGTCGACCCGTTCTGCGGCTCCGGCACTCTGCTGATAGAAGCCGGACTGAAAGCGCTGAACATCGCACCGGGACTTAACCGGAGCTTCGCAGCGGAGCGCCTGGGCTTCATCTCCGACAAGACCTGGCGCGCAGCCCGCGAGGAAGCCGTAAACGCCATAAACCGCGACGCGGAGTTTCGCGCATACGGCTGCGACATCGACGGCGAGTGCGTATCGCTCACGCTTTCGAACGCGAAAAAGGCTTCCCCGCTGATGAAGATAACCGCCGAGAAACGCGATATCCGCGATTTCGTGAAGCCCGCGGAGGAAATCAAAATAATCACCAACCCGCCCTACGGCGAGCGAATGCTCGAAACCGAAGAGGCACGTGAGCTGTACCGCATAATGGGAGAAAGGCTGCTCCCGCTGGACGGAAGCCAGTTATACGTCATCACTCCGGACGAGGAATTCGAGGACATATTCGGACAGAAAGCGGACAAGAACCGCAAGCTGTACAACGGCATGATGATGTGCCGTCTGTACTCCTATTTCAAATAAGGTGAAATGAGTAACAAACGACGAGTAAGATTTGACGGCGCCGCGCCGCTCCCGATACTGCTTTTCCTGATATCCGTATGCGCTTCGCTGATGTACACGCTCTGCCGCAGCCAGTTTCTGCCGACAGCTCTCGTGATGTCCGCACTGACCGCCGGGATATTCCTGCTGTTCTATAAAGTGCGCTTCAGACCCGCCGCCACCGGGATTTCTGTTGCGGTGCTCACTCTCGGAGCGTGGTTCGCAGGCTCCGCCGCCAACGCACGCCCCTCCGCGGACGGGAGCTTCATGGAATTCATGTTCACAGCTTCCGCGAGTTTCGACCTGCTGTACGCCGGGGCGGCTATCCTTATATTCTCGCTGGTGGTGGGATTTGTCGGGTGCTATTTCTCTGTGATAAGCCCCCGGCCGTGCTTCCTCATGCTGCTGATGTTCATTCCGTTCATACTGTCGTTCCGCACTGCGCGGGCGCTGCCGGTGTATTTCACGCTGATAATGGCGGGGTGCTTCATCTTCGCATGCGCCAATCTTTCAGTCCCCGACTCTGGCGGCGCAGTGTTCGAGGATAAGTCCGCAAAGGCACGGCGTATCTGGATATCCTGTGCCGCCGCAGTCGTTATAACGCTCATCGCCGCGATACTCCCCCGCGCCAGCGCCGACCCGGTTTCGGACGCTCTGGACAGGATAGTCCCGCAGGACCACGGATATTTCAACACCGCCGGGCTGTCGAACTTCGCCTCCCAGTCCTCTGTCAACGAGGGAAACAACAACCCCCGCGGTACTGTGCTGTTTACCGTTGACACGAAAAATCCCGGCTATCTGAAGCGCTGGGCATTCGACGAATACACCGACGACGGCTGGAAGCCCCTGGACGACGTGAACACCGGATACCCCGGCTGGGAATACAACGCCCAGACGTCGGACAGCGCGTCGCTGCTCAAAAAGATATCCGAAAGCGCCGACTATCTTCTTTCTGATAACCAGGAACTCCTGGACGGAATAAGCTTTGAAGGCTCCTGCTCCGCCGCCACCGGAATAACTATCCGCGACGGCTCCGCTACATACGTCGTGATACACCCCTCCGGGATATACCGCGCAGTGCTCCCCGAAAGCTGCGGCAGGACCTACCGCACTCCCAGGGACGACATTTTTACCGAAAATCCCATGCCGGTGAACTGCAATTACTACCTGCTGCATAACGTCAGCCAGCCGAATGCGGAGTTCCTCAGCCGCGTCGATTATTACGGATATATAGCGCTGTTAGACGACGCATACGCCTGCGATATCATAACCTCCAGCGAACGCTACGCCGCACTGAACGAGCTTTACGAAGCCAGCGACTACGCACGCACCGTCGGAGATACCGGTATCACCCCGGAGATACAGTCCCTGGCGGACGAGATAACCGACGGTCTGAACTCCGATTACGAAAAGGCGCATGCCCTCGAAAAGTGGTTCGGCGAAGCCGGATTCGTCTACGATATGGAATTCGTCCCGGAGGAAAAGGGCGCGGAGTACTTCCTGTTCAGAAGCCGCCGCGGCATATGCAGCGATTACGCCGCCGCGCTGACGCTCCTCGCCCGCGCCGCCGGGCTTACCGCGCGCTACTGCGAAGGATTCTACACGTCCCCGGAAACCTATGACGAAACGACCGGGCTTTACAACATCACCGACGCCCAGGCGCACGCGTGGCCGCAGATCTACATTCCCGGCGCGGGCTGGCTGGATTTCGATGCCACCGCCTACGCTATACCCGCGGACGGCGCAGATAACGGAATGCTCTGGCTCTACGCAGCGGCGGGAGCAGCGGCGCTGTGCGTACTTGTACTTATCTTCCGGAAACCGCTGGGCTGGCTGTGCTTCTGCATTTCCTATCCCCTGCGCGGCAACGCCTCCAAAATACGCGGCGTATATATCCGCGCCCGCCGTCTTGCCGCCGGAATGTGCGGCCAGGACGAAAATTCGCTTTCCACCGGAGAGGTATCAAGGATACTTTCCGACCGTCTGAGCATGCCGTCCCAGGCAGAGCAGATATGCTCCGCGGCCGACAGGCTGTTCTATTCGCAGGAAACGCCCGGCTCAGCGGGTCTGCTGAGCGCCCTCAAAGCCCTCAAGAAGCGCAGAAGGAGGCTGAAATAATGAAGCTTAGCCTGCCCGCCTGGATAGAAGCTCTGTTATTTGCCGGCGCGATCCTCGTTTACATCAGCGGAGAATGCGGCTGGATACTTATTTACATACTGTCTCTCGCAATAATTCTGTCCATCGCGACTCTGGCGTTATCCCGCCGGAATTACGCGCTGAGCTGCTCCGGCTGCTCCGGGCTGTACCACGTCGGCGACGAAGTCACTGCGGAACTGGTGTTCACCGCCGGCGGATTCTGCGTGCTTCCGTACATCATGGTAAGCGGAGTTTTCATGGGACAGCAGTTCACTGCCCGTGGTTCGCTCATCGGAAGGACCGGACATATCAGAATAAGACTCCGGGCTTCCGAATGCGGGCTGAACCGCATGGATATCCGCTCGGTGGTCCTGCGCGACTTCCTGGGCATAGTGTATCTGGATTCACCGATGCGCCCGGAATGCGCCGAAGCCGCCGTGCTTCCACGGGTCGTGGATTACGAGGGACCGGAAGTACCGCCGAGCCTGCTCCCCTCCGATGATGACGAGGAGAGCACGCAGTCGCTGCTGACCGGAGGACTTCCCGGATACGAGCATCGCGAGTACGTCCCCGGCGACCCGCTGCGCCGCATAAATTACAAGCTCTCCGTAAAGAAGCGCGCCCTTATGGTACGCAAGGACGAGAACATCGCGGCGGAGAGCACGGACATCATTCTTGCGCCCGGCTCAGACGGAAGCTGCGCCGAGCAGGCGTTTGCCCTCGCCGGGAAGCTGACCGCCGCCGGAGGCACCGCCCGTATAATCTGCGGCACCGAGAGCTTCACCGCAGGCTTCGCCACCCTCGACCGCCTGCGCGAGTGGCTGGCGTTCCGGGATCTTTCGGCGATAGGCGCGCCGGACGCCCGCCGTTCCGCCGCCGTAATGCGCACAGTAGTGACTGTTTCGCCCGATGGCATCACAGTAAACTAAGGGCAACGCCGCACAAAGACCATGTTTTGTATTCTGTGCGGTGTTGACTAAGATCTTGCAGCTCCTATCCGCTAAGGAAACATAATAAATACTCTACCGTCCATAAAAATTAACAAAAAAATTTAAAAAACATCTAGCATTTTTTCAATTAATCTGCTATAATAGAATATGTGGGAGAGTGCCCGGACAAAGTGGGACATTCTGCCAGCAAAAAATCAAAAACGCGGTGTTGCTCGTGCACGGGCGATACAGCGATGAAAAAATCAGGAGGTATATACCAATGGCAAACAAGTGGGTCTACATGTTCAGCGAAGGCGACATGACCATGCGTAATCTGCTCGGCGGTAAGGGCGCAAACCTTGCCGAGATGACCAGCATCGGTCTGCCGGTTCCCCAGGGCTTCACCATCACAACTGAAGCTTGCACACAGTACTATGAGGACGGCCGCAAGATCAACGACGAGATCATGGCTCAGGCTATGGAAGGCGTAAAGAAGATGGAGGAGATCAACGGCAAGAAGTTCGGCGATCTCAAGAATCCGCTTCTCGTTTCCGTTCGTTCCGGCGCAAGAGCTTCTATGCCCGGCATGATGGATACCATCCTCAACCTTGGTCTTAACGACGAAGTTGTTGCAGCAATGATCGCAGGCAACCCCGATCCTAAGTTCGAGAGATTCGTTTACGACTCCTACAGACGCTTCATCCAGATGTTCTCTGATGTAGTTATGGAAGTAGGTAAGAAGTACTTTGAGCAGCTCATCGACAAGATGAAGGAAGAGAAGGGCGTTCAGTACGATATCGACCTGACCGCTGCTGACCTCAAGACTCTGGCAGAGCAGTTCAAGGCTGAGTACAAGAAGCAGCTCGGCGAGGACTTCCCGTCCGACCCTGTTCAGCAGCTCAAGCTCGCTATCGAGGCCGTATTCCGTTCATGGGACAACCCCCGTGCAAACGTATACCGCCGCGACAACGATATCCCGTACAGCTGGGGTACTGCAGTAAACGTAATGCCGATGGTATTCGGTAACCTGAACAACGAGTCCGGTACTGGCGTTGCGTTCACACGTGACCCTGCTACAGGCGAGAAGAAGCTCATGGGCGAGTTCCTTATCAACGCTCAGGGCGAGGACGTTGTTGCCGGTGTTCGTACTCCTATGCCCATCGCACAGATGGAGAAGGAGTTCCCCGAAGCTTACGCAGAGTTCATCAAGGTTTGCGACACCCTCGAGAACCACTATCACGACATGCAGGATATGGAGTTCACCGTTGAGAACAAGAAGCTCTATATGCTCCAGTGCCGTAACGGTAAGAGAACCGCTCAGGCTGCTCTGAAGATCGCTTGCGACCTCGTTGACGAAGGCCACAAGACCGAGCAGGAAGCTGTTCTGATGATCGACCCCAGAAACCTCGACACTCTGCTCCACCCGCAGTTCGACAGCAAGGCTCTGAAGGCTGCTACACCGGTAGGCAAGGGTCTGGGCGCTTCCCCAGGAGCTGCCTGCGGTAAGATCGTATTCACAGCTGACGACGCTGAGAAGTGGGCTGCAAAGGGCGAGAAGGTAGTTCTGGTTCGTCTGGAAACTTCTCCTGAGGATATCACAGGTATGAAGGTATCTCAGGGTATCCTGACCGTTCGTGGCGGTATGACCTCTCACGCAGCCGTTGTTGCTCGTGGTATGGGTACCTGCTGCGTATCCGGCTGCGGCGACATCAAGATGGACGAGGAGAACAAGAAGTTCGAGCTGGCAGGTAAGACCTACCACGAGGGCGACTTCATCTCCATCGATGGTACAACCGGTAACATCTACGATGGTATCATCCCGACCGTTGACGCTTCCATCGCCGGCGAGTTCGGCAGAGTTATGGCTTGGGCTGACAAGTACAGAAAGCTCAAGGTAAGAACCAACGCTGATACTCCTGCTGACGCTAAGAAGGCAAGAGAGCTGGGCGCTGAGGGTATCGGTCTGTGCCGTACCGAGCACATGTTCTTCGAGGCAGACAGAATCGCAGCATTCCGCGAGATGATCTGCTCCGATACTGTTGAAGAGAGAGAAGCTGCACTTGCTAAGATCGAGCCGATGCAGCAGGGCGACTTCGAGAAGCTGTACGAAGCACTTGAGGGCAATCCTGTAACCATCAGATTCCTTGATCCTCCTCTCCACGAATTCGTTCCTACCGAGGAAGCTGACATCGAGGCTCTTGCCAAGGCTCAGGGCAAGTCCGTTGAGACCATCAAGAACATCATCGCTTCCCTGCACGAGTTCAACCCGATGATGGGTCACCGTGGCTGCCGTCTGGCTGTTACCTACCCTGAGATCGCAAAGATGCAGACAGCTGCCGTAATCAAGGCTGCCATCAACGTAAAGAAGGCTCACGCTGACTGGAACATCGTTCCTGAGATCATGATCCCGCTGGTTGGCGAGGTCAAGGAGCTCAAGTACGTTAAGGACATCGTTGTAAAGACCGCTGACGAGATCATCGCTGCTTCCGGCACAGATCTGAAGTACTCTGTAGGTACCATGATCGAGATTCCGAGAGCTGCCCTGACTGCTGACGACATCGCTAAGGAAGCTGAGTTCTTCTGCTTCGGTACAAACGACCTGACTCAGATGACATACGGCTTCTCCAGAGATGACGCTGGTAAGTTCCTCGGCGCTTACTATGACGCTAAGATCTTTGAGAACGATCCGTTCGCAAAGCTCGACCAGGTTGGCGTTGGCAAGCTCATGAAGATGGCTATCGAGCTTGGTAAGAAGACCCGTCCTGAGATGCACTGCGGTATCTGCGGCGAGCACGGCGGCGACCCGACATCTGTTGAGTTCTGCCACGAGATCGGTCTGGATTATGTATCCTGCTCACCGTTCCGTGTTCCGATCGCTAGACTGGCTGCTGCTCAGGCTGCACTCAGATAATCACGATCTGAAATCAATAGCTTAATAAGATATCCCACTCCGGAAACGGGGTGGGATATTTTTATATAGAGTTCGCACCATGAATGAAAAAGCTAAATGTGTTATTGCAAGATTATACACTGCAATTCACAATTGCGGAAGATGTCAAAAACTATTGACAAATTTAGAAATTGACATTATAATATTTGTAAACATTATTTAGAGAAAGGATAAAAATATGAATTTTATTAAATTTAGAAAATTGAATATTCAAGTTGACCAAGCCTACATACAAATTAAAAGTAGTAAGTTAAAAGACGACAGACCTATGGAAGATGTTTTCTATAAATGCTACCTCAAAATAAAAGAGCAAAATAAAAGCCAGAAATTTAAAGAATTTTTAATATATAGGTATAATCATTTGCGCAATGACCTTTCTCTCATTTTATCTATTATATTTATAATGGCATCTACATGTATACCTTCAATATGTTTTGGTGTATTTGGTAATCCATTTAATAAAAATGACCCCAAATTGCCTTTTGTGATTCTTATAGCTTTCATATCCTCTTTAATACTAATGATAGGTGCAACAGTTATATTTAGCGCACTCATTGTACCATGTGTAAATATTATACATCCTCGGCATTTAATTAAAATGCAAAATGCAGAAATAAAAGCAATTTCTAAGTTTCTGAAAAAAGATGAACTTATAGATCAAATTAATAAAAAAAAGCTTTTAAAAAAAGGACTTTTAGAGAGTATAATAACAGCACTTATATCGTTTGCTATATGGGTAGTAATTTCATTATTTTATCAATAAGTAAATTTATTTATTTTTAATACATACAATTTACAACAGAAAAACGCGCCCATATGAGCGCGTTTTTTATGTTTCAGTTATTTCACAGCTCGATCTTGCCGTAGAGTGTAGCGTTCTTCTCTGCGTCAACGGTCTCCTTGGAGAACTCGCCGGCGTTCGCATTCTCGTCCGGCTCGTATGTTCTGCGCTTGTACTCGCGCTCAAAGCTGGTGGAGAATCCGGTGGACTGGCGGTAATTCCTGGTCGCGCCATTTCCTCTGCGCTCGCCGCGGTCGTTGCGGTCGCCGTTTCTTCTGGGGCGGCGGTTGTCGAACTTGGGCTTATCGGCGTAAATTACGACCTTTCTGTAAGGCTCGACTCCGGTGGAGTGGCTGGATACGCCCTCGATCTCAGCAACGCAGCTGTGGATTATGCGGCGCTCATAGGGGTTCATCGGCTCCAGGGCGATCTTTCTGCCCTGCTTGATCACCTTAGCCGAAGTGCGCTTCGCCAGGGACTCCAGAGTCTCGCGGCGCTTGTCGCGGTATCCGTTGCAGTCGATGGAAATACGGCAGTAGGACTCCTCGGTGCGGTTGCTTGCAAGGATAGTCAGATACTGAAGGCTGTCCAGGGTTTCACCGCGTCTGCCGATAACAACACCCAGCTTGTCGCCGGTGATATCAAGCACTATGTTGCCATCGCGGCGTATAGCGTTTATCTGGAAATTCTCAAGACCCAGTGCGTGGAGCACGTCGGTAAGGTACTTCTTCGCAGCCTGAACCTTTGCGCTGCCCTCGATGTCGAAATCATCGGGGAGTGCGGGTACTTCGCCCTCGCTCTCGTCCTCAAAGGAAGCGGGAGCCGGCTCTTCTGCCGGAACATCCTGGACTGCGGGAGCCGCAAGCTTCTCAGCCGGAGCGGGAGCAGCCGCCGGAGCTTCATAGGAAGCCATCAGCCTTGCAACGCCCTTCATTCCGAACAGACCCTTTCTGGGCTGCTCAAGTATTTCAAAATCTATCTCGTCAGCGGAAACGCCGAACTCAGCTGCGGCAAGCTCCTTTGCCTCCTCAACTGTCTTTGCTGTGAATTCCTTTTTCATATGAGATCCCTCCTATAATCAGGTGTCGTCCTCGTCGTCCTCATGGTATTCCTCGCCGTACTTTTCGGCGTCCGCCTTTCTTGCCTCTGCAAGCTTTCTGCGGTTGATCTCTTTCTGTGTCAGCTTCTCGCCCTCGTATTCCTGTACGGCTTCAAGGTCGGCAGCCTGTCTCTTTTTCTTCTCGTCATTTGCTTCCTGCTTCATGCGCTCGTTGTACTCAGCCTCTGCCTCAGCGCGGAGCTTTGCAGGGTTGTACAGCTTGTTGAGCAGCAGCGTCTGGAGTATACCGAACAGGTAGCTTATCGTCCAGTAGAATCCGGCGCCGGCAGGAACCGTGAATACAAGCACTACGGAGAATATAGGCATGATGAACATTGTGCCCTTCATGCAGCCGGTATTGGTGCCGGGGCTGTTCATCTCCATAGTCTTGTTGGAAATGAGCGTCTGTGCCATGGAGAACACGAACGCGAGTATCGGAATGAGGATCATCGGCCAGCCGAGGTCGCTCGCGGGATCCTTACCGAGGGGGATACCCAGGAACTCAAGCTTGTCGTTAAGCTCATTAAGCTCAGCCTTGATCTGTGTATCAGCAGAGCCGAAGCTGTACGCAGAGGTATCGCCGGTAGCTTCTACCTCACCGTAACGGTTGATGGCGTAAAGCTCTCTCTGGAGGGTGGAAGCCTGCGTATACGTCAGGCTCTCGCTGGAGGAAGTGCCCTTTACAGTACCGAACTGGCGCTGAACGGTCTCGATGGCGCTCTTGGTGCTCTTGGAGAAGCTGTGCGCATTAGTGTACTCAGTTTTCTGAGTTTCGTCGCCGATCTTGTCAAGCTCTTCCTGCTCTGCCTTTGTGATGGAGTAGAGGTCGCTGTCGGAGAATGACTTTTCCTTGTCCTCGTCAGCCTTGCTTGCGGCAACGGTGGAGGAGGTGATGACCTTCTTCATGATGTCCTTGCTGGTGCTGTCAAGCTTGTTCCAAACTTCCTCGGTGGCAGGCTCCTCGCCATCCTTGAGGCAGTTTGCGTTGTAGTATTCAAGTATCTGCTTTGCGTCGCGAACGATATCCTCGTGCTTGGTGAGAGCTTCGCCCTCAAGTTCAGCAGTGTTGGAGTACTCGTCAACGAAGATCTTTGTCATCGAAACATAGTAGGACTCCTGCATGATGGCGGTGGTGTTCTGCATATGCTTTATGTGCGTCATGGGCTTGTAAACAACGTCCAGTACGCCGAACAGGAGCAGGAAAGTGATTGCCATTGTACCGCAGCCGCCCATCGGGCTGTAGCCCTGTTTCTGGAGCTTTGCGATCTCCTGCTGCTGCTTTTCCTGGTTGTTCTTGTATTTCTGCTGGATCTCTCTGACCTTGGGCGCGAAAATCGCGGATCTTGCGCTGTTTTTCTGCTGCTTTATCGCCAGAGGAAGCATAGCGAGCTTCACGATAAAGGTGAACACCAGGATCGCAACGCCGATGCTTGCGCCGGTATTCTTGCAGATCACCTCATAGATAGCCCAGAGGATATATCCCAGAGGTGTGCCGATGATGCTGTACAGGAACTCTATTGTGTCCACGTCCTTTCAGTTGGTGCAGCGCGGAAGAGAAAGGTGTGTGCGCTGCTGATGTTCCTCCGACCGGGCGTTATCCCGGCGGCAAATGGATGGTATATATGAAACACGGCGTAGCCGCAGTTGATCTCATGCTGAAAGCGGTTCACTGACCGCTGATATAGGACTTCTTGATGTCGCCGAGGTAGTCCGTGCTCTTGTCGTCGGGAATACCGAAATCCGGCGGTACCGGCAGTTTCTCCGGACGGAAGCAGAACTTCTGGGGGACGGGGTCAATGCCTCCCGCGCCGTAGGGATTGCAGCGCATAATCCTCCATAACGTCAAATAACCGCCCCTGACCGCACCAAAGCGCCGGATAGCGGTAAGCCCGTATTCGGAACAGCTTGGATAATAGCGGCAGCACGGCGGTAAGATCTTTGACAGCGTAAGTCTGTACAGCTTGATGATACCAATGAATAAATACTTCATGACAGCTTAGACAGAATATTCTTCATCATCAGGGAGTAGATCCTGGTGGATTTAAGCTCCGGCGTCCTGCTCCTTGCGACGAAGATGAAATCATAACGCTTATTTGTTTTCTCTTTAAGAACCGGCTCGAAAAGGCGGAATGCTTCTCGTATGATCCGCCTCGAGCGGTTTCTTTTGACCGCGTTCCCAACCTTTTTCCCGGTGACTATCCCCAGGCGGTTGCAGCGACCCCGTCTTTCCCTGACGTAGCAGACGAAAGCGAACGTCACTATGCTGTCCCCTTTTTTGAAGAGGTAGCTGAAATCGCGGTTGTTCTTGATCACAATGTACTTCTTTGAAAACTCAGACATTGCAGTCAGATCAGTAGGTCAGCTTTTTTCTGCCCTTTGCGCGGCGGCGAGCGAGAACCTTACGACCGTTCTTGGTTGCCATTCTCTTCATAAAGCCGTGCTCGTGCTTTCTCTGAAGCTTCTTGGGCTGATAAGTTCTTTTCATTTAGTAGACCCCCCTTTTGAATTCTGGTAAGATCGCTGCGTGTTTTTTATCCGGAGATATAACTTCCCCGCACACAGCTGTCAACAATAATTAATTATACCCTATTATATAGCCGTTGTCAAGGGTTTTTTGAAATTTTCCGGTTTTTTTCACTTTTTCAATTACCGGGTGTATAATGGAGTGGGAATATTCTGTTTTTGCGGTATTGCCCTGAGATTTTCTTTGTTTTCCCGATTAACAGCATTTTTCGGTATTGGAACAGCACTAAAGTGACATAACGAAGTTTTTTTGCTGAGTACCTAAATAATGTCTTGCTTTTGTGTGAAATATTTGTTATACTATTATTACTACAGCGTAAAAGAGGTGGGCATGTGCGCCTATTGAAATCTTCTACAGTCCGCGGCGGGGAATCTGAAATACTCACACGTATTTTCCGGCAGGAAAAAAAGCCGCCGGAATCCATTCCCGCACCGCCGGATCACACGATACTTTCCGGCGGACGCCACCTGCGTCACGAGCTGAAATACATCATCAACGAGGGAACATACCAGTACCTCCGCAGCCGGCTCCTGCCGCTCATGTCGCCGGACGAGCACAGCCGCGACGGCGGTTATCGTGTAACGAGCGTGTATTTCGACGACGTTTACAACTCCGGTTACTGGCAGAAGCTCAACGGCGCCGAGATCCGCAGGAAATTCCGCATACGCGCGTACGACCTGGACTCAGCGTTCATCAGCCTGGAATCCAAGCACAAGGACGGATCGTACGTATCCAAGCTGTCGAAGCGGCTGACGGACGAGCAGTACCACGCGCTCCTTGACGGAGATTGTTCCTTTATGAGGGAGCATGACGGCGAGGAGGATGTATTCGGCGAATTCTACCGCACTGACTGCATAATGAAGCTGCGGCCGCGTGTTATCGTGGATTATCAGCGGGAGGCGCTGGTTTATCCGTTCGGGCACGTCCGGATAACGTTTGACCGTAAGCTCTCAGCGTGCTTCAACACGATGGACATGTTTGCGCCGGAAGCGCAGTACACGCGGATCTATGACAAAGAGATAATACTTGAAGTCAAGTTTGACAATTATATTCCCGATAGTATACAAGCGGCATTACAGTGCTTAAACGCGCCGTTGCAGCCGGTATCAAAATACATAATCTGCACAGACAGAATGCTGGAGGTAAAATCCTATGGTTGAACAGTTCCTTGCGGGAGGCTCAAAGCTTTCCGACGCGCTCTCAGTACTTGGCGGAAACGCTGACTTGACAAACGCGCTCTCATTACAGATGATATTCTTTACGCTGCTGACTGCGGCGGTATGCGGTGCGGTGATATACCTGGTTTACAGGTTCTTCAACCGCAGCGTTATATATAATGAGAACTTCAACATACTGATAATACTGACGACGGTAGTCACATCGTTCATCATCATGACGATAAGCTCTAACGTAGTTCTTTCGCTGGGAATGGTAGGCGCGCTGTCTATTGTGCGTTTCCGCGCGGCGGTCAAGGACCCGCTGGACATCGGCTTCCTGTTCTGGGGAATAGCCGCGGGAATCACGGCGGGCGCGCAGCTCTACTGGATAGCGCTGATAGGTACTGCGGTGATCGCAGTGCTTTACATACTCATCACGATATTCCGCAAGGAAAAGAAGAGCTACCTGCTCATTCTGCGCTATGCGGCGGCGAGCGAGATGAACGTGACTGGCGTGCTCAACGGGATCAAATACCGTCTGAAGAACAAGACCCAGACCGGCGATCACGTTGAACTGACCATTGAGGTCAAAATAAAGAACAACGACACGACCTACCTCAGCCGCTTCAACGCGGTGGAGGGCGTGGAGAGCGTCACCCTGCTGGAATACAGCGGAGAATATCTGAACTGACGGTATTTGCAATAAAAGACACAAACGGGCGGAATCCATATCCGCCCGTTTTTTGTGCCCCGCCGCGTACGAAATAAAATACGCGCCGTTATTCTCTGTATGTTACGTAATCTCCGGGCAGCCGATAGTCGCCCTACGCCCCGCGAAGCAAAAAAATTCCGCAGACGGGGTGTCTGCGGTAAACTCAAATGAATTAGCCGAACGCTTGGGGAAAAGCGCTTTTTAACCGGCTGAAATAATTGGGGAAAATATATTAAGAAGTATGTTAGCCATTAAGCTTACAATACTGTCTTGTCTTGATTTACAATGATATTATAGCATTTTTTCGCGTTTTTTTCAACCCGCATTAAGCACAAATTTTATAGATAAATTATGGCGAAATTGTACAATCCGGAGTGTTCTATTTACTATTAATAAAACATCATGGGACATTTTGTATATTTCATAGAAAATAAGGAATCCCGCTTGCAATTTATTTCATGTCGGTGTATAATGTTATTGAAAACAAAAGGTGCAGATGCGCCTTACGGAAATCGACAGGAGGTAATTATGAAATCTACAACGAAAAATCTGTGTTCGTGCCTTTCCGCGCTGCTTATAGCGGTATCATTCATCGCTGAGTATCTCTACTGCTTTGACGGCTGGCTGACCGATCCCGGTTCATCGTACATGTTCATGATACTGTGCGTGGGCGTGCAGGCTGTGTGCGCTGAGTTCATATGCTTCTCCCTTGGCGTTAGGCATATGCGCGTTGCCATGCTGGCTGCTTCGCTGGGTTCCGGCGTGATATTCTCCGGAATGCTGTTTCTGAACCTGTACGTCACCATGGACAGCAACGCGGCTGCGATACAGTCCGCGATGGTATTCAATATGCTGCCGATAGTGACCGGCGCCGTACTGCTGGCGTTCCAGCTGATGTTCACCGGATTCTCCGGCGGAATGAAGCTCCGCACTGAGCGCTGAGCCTTTCCTGCAATAACCTATCCCCCGCACCTGGCACGCGCCGGCGCGGGGGATTTTTTGCCGTGCCCGCGAACGCTTGTGCAATATATATATATATATATATATGAACTGTTGTTTTTTCGGGAGTTTTGTGACTAGCCTTGAATTTAAGTGTGTGATATAATTAATTCTGGCAAATATCCACATTAAATAAAAGGAAGGTAATCAAATGAAAAGAAAACTCACCCTTGCACTTGCAGTAATTATGGCTGCGGGCGCGCTTACCGGCTGCAGCGGCTCCACTCCGTCGGAGAACAGCACGAACTCCGTGTCTGACGATTCCGCTCCTGCGGGAACTACTGCCCCCATCGAGAGCCAGACAGAAAGCCAGACCGAGCCTGCAGCAGATACCAGCGCGACCGAGCCTGCGCAGGAAACTGTTTCTGAGCCGGATATACAGCCGCTGCCCGAGGAAATCGAGTTCAGCTCCAGTCTTAGATACACAACAGCGGCGTATGATTCGATTGACCCCGATGCACTGCTCCACGAAACAATAGTTGAAGGCTCCGAAGACTTTGAGATTCCCGCATTCAGCTACAAGTGGACACAGGAATCACGAGATGCAGACTCGTACAAAACCAATTTCTATTACTTCCCCGACTCGGCGTCAGATATCTCTGCCTTTAATATAGATACTCTGGTCATGAAACCCGATCACACTGCAAATATCGCACAGATCAAATACGGTTATCAGAAAAATGAGGATTTATACTATAATGCGACCATCAGTTTTAAAGATGTATCAACTGATGAGAAGTGCCGCTTTATCACACTGGTCAATAAGGGAACAACACCGGAACTGGTGTCTGACAAATATTTCATAACAAATCAGAGCCTCGCCGACATTCCCATCACAGAACTGCCGCTTCTCGTTTCCGCTAATGTCAACGTCAATTCTGGAGAATACGTAAACTTAGGCGAAGACTTAAATAAAAATCATGCTGTACGATATGATATCACAACAACCAGCTATCCCGATATAACCAAAGCATATTTCTATGACGTAGGTGCGCAAACATACGGTCGAAATGGCACAATCGTCTATCCTGCTGACTACACTAATTGCTACGGAATAGTAGTAATTCTCTACACAGACGGCACTCTCACAATCTCTCGAATGGACTATGGTTCACATACTGAAGATAACATGACACCATATGTTCCACATGCGGAATCCGTTGACAACATCGTCACCCTCGACGACCTGCGCAGCTCCGACCCCGGATTCGACACCGCCTACACCGCATGGCTTGACGGCAAGCTGCCTTTCATGATACCGCTCGACGAGTATCTTGAAAAGTACGCCGCTGATTCCGCCAACGGCTGATGATAAACAGCATAAAATTGCGCCGACCTCCGGCGCAATTTTTTTACCCCGAATTTTCAAAAATCTGTGAATTACCCCTTGATTTTTTCTGAAAAAGGTGTATAATAGATTTAGCACTCAGAAGAAGAGAGTGCTAAAAACATAAAAAACGGCTTTTACCGATAAATATAAGGAGATGTTTGAAATGGCAGAAACAAAAGAATTCAAGGCGGAATCCAAGCGCCTGCTTGAAATGATGATCAACTCCATCTACACTCACAAGGAGATATTCCTGCGCGAGCTGATATCCAACGCAAGCGACGCAATGGACAAGCTGTATTTCAAGTCCATGAGCGAGAACACTGGAATCACCCGTTCCGATATGGCGATAAAGCTTGAAGTGAACAAGGACGACAGAAAGCTCATCATCACCGATAACGGTATCGGCATGACAAAGGAGGAGCTGGAGAACAACCTCGGCACCATCGCGAAATCCGGTTCACTGGCGTTCAAGAACGAGAACGAAAAGACTGACGACGTGAACATAATCGGACAGTTCGGCGTAGGATTCTATTCCGCGTTCATGGTAGCTAAGAAAGTCACCGTAATTTCAAAGGCGTACGGCGCGGACACCGCGTACATGTGGGAGAGCGAGGGCGTTGACGGCTACACTATTTCCGAGGCGCAGAAGGACGACCACGGCACGCAGATAATCCTTGACATCAAGGACAACGCCGACGAGGAGAATTACGACGAGTTCCTGGCTCCCTACAAGATAAAGCAGCTTGTAAAGAAGTACAGCGACTATATCCGCTACCCCATCAAGATGGACGTCGAGCACGAGAAGCTGAAAGAGGGCAGCAAGGACGAGTACGAAAAGGAGATAGTCACCGAAACCCTCAACAGCATGACGCCTATCTGGAAGAAGTCCAAGAGCGAGCTTACCGACGAGGAATACGACCAGTTCTACAAGGACAAGTTCTTTGACTACGACAAGCCGCTCGCGCATATCCACACCCGTACCGAGGGCACCGCGACCTACACCGCACTGCTGTATATCCCGGCAAAGGCTCCCTACGACTATTATTCCAAGAACTTCGAAAAGGGACTCCAGCTGTACTCCAGCGGCGTAATGATCATGGACAAGTGCGGCGACCTCCTGCCGGATTATTTCAGCTTCGTAAGAGGTCTGGTGGACAGCGAGGATCTGTCGCTGAACATCTCCCGTGAAATGCTCCAGCACGACCGCCAGTTAAAGCTCATCGCAAAGAGCCTGGAAAAGTCCATCAAGAACGAGCTGAAGAAGCTCCAGAAGAACGACCGCGAGAAGTACGAAAAGTTCTTCGATTCCTTCGGCACTCAGCTGAAATACGGCATTTACGAGAGCTTCGGCGCGAACAAGGAGAATTTGCAGGACCTGCTGATGTTCAAGAGCAGCTTCGGCGGCTATGTAACCCTGGAAGAGTACGTTTCCAGAATGAAGGACGGCCAGAAGTACATCTACTTCGCAAGCGGAAGCAGTATCGCGCGTATTGAAGCGCTCCCGCAGACCGAAATGGTACGCGACAAGGGCTTTGAGATACTTTACTTCACCGACCATGTAGACGAATTCACCATGCAGATGATGCACGACTACAACGGCAAGGAATTCAAGTCCGTATCCGCCGACGACCTCGGACTTGAATCCGACGAGGAAAAGGAAGAGATCAAAAAGGCGGAAGAGGACAACAAGGGGCTGTTCGACCTCATGACCGAGAAGCTCGGCGGCAAGGTAAAGGCAGTCAAGCTGTCCCAGCGCTTAAAGACCCACCCGGTATGCATCACCAGCGAGGGTATGCTCTCCGTTGAGATGGAAAAGGTGCTCTCCGCAATGCCGGACGAGCAGGCGCACAACGCAAAGGCCGAGAAGATACTTGAGATAAACGCTTCCCACCCGATATTCGAGAAGCTCAAGAAGCTCTACGCCGAGGATAACAAGGACAAGGTCGCTGAATACGCGGATATCCTGTACTCCCAGGCGCTGCTCATCGAGGGTATGCCTATCGAGAACCCGGTAGAGTTCACAAACAAGCTCTGCGAGATAATGGCGGAATAAATAAACAGACGATGGGCGGATTTTATATCCGCCCATTCAGCTTGTCGAAAAAATCGAATTTGCCCGCGAAGCGGGCTTTTGAAATCCGTTTTTTGCCACGGGTTTCCCGGGGCAAAAAACACTTCTATCCGCACAAGTGTGCGGTTTGTTGGCTTTGCCAACAAACCGTGCGCGCAGGGCGGATGCTTCGGCGGAAAAGTCCCAACGGGACTTTTTCGACGGTCTCGATGGGCGGATTTTATATCCGCCCATTTTTCTTTTACCGCGCGCTGTGTCTTTCCAATGTCCCGCATAATCTCCGGGCGACCGATGACCGCCCCTACGCGCCGCGAACACCCCACAAAACAAAACCGAACGGATACAGAATCCGCCCGGTAATTCGTATTAGAATCACGGTATCCCCAGTTCCTCCGCCGCTCTGTCCCACAATGTTTCGTCCGTGACGGGAAGCCCGGTATCCCCGGAGAGCCGTTCCACCAGGTGCACAGCGTGTACTGTATAATTCACGCCGGTACGTATCGTCGCAACAAGTCCCCTGCCCCAGACCGCGCTTTTCTCCAGTAACCCGGATTCCGTGAACTCCGCGGCGGTGCGCTCGATGTCGTATTCCGCCGAAAGTATCTCCGGGTGGAATTCCCCGTCGTAGTCTATCATAGCGTACTGCGCCGCCGTCTGGGAGTTCACCGGCATTCCGAGCGCTCCGGGATTGACCAGCATTCTGTCGCCGCGCCGGAAGATAAACGGAATATGCGAGTGACCGCACAGGAGCAGCCGGCACTTGTATTCGTCCAGCCTGGATATCATCTCCTCCGCCTTCCGGGTTTCGGTGTGAAAAAGGTAGTTTATGCTGTCCGGAGAGCCGTGGCATATCATGAACGGCTCAACTCCCGGAAGCTCCACCCGGCGCGAAATCGGCATTCCGGCGAGCCAGTCAAGGTCGCTGTCAGTGACGTTTTCAAACGTGTAGAGCAGCGCTCCGCTTTTGGAACCGTATACCCAGGGCTGCGGCGAAACGCGCTGATTTATTATGTAATCCTCGCGGTTGCCACGGATAAAAACGCACCTGTGAGTTACGGAGAATTCCCGCAGGAATTCCACGGTGCGGTGCGGATACGGGCAGTCTGTGATGTAATCACCGAGGAATATCCACCAGTCCGGTGAGCGCGTTTCGGCGTCCGCGACAACGGCGGAAAGCGCCGCGAAATTCGAGTGTACGTCGGATAATACAGCAATTCGCATTGATTCACTCCCGAACGTTTCCGGCGATCTTCCCGGCAAGGAACAGCACTGCCGTCACACAGATGAATATAAGCACGAACGCGTTTATTTCCTCATTCCAGCGCAGAGCGAGAACGGCGGCGTCACCGATAAGCGCCGCCAGGAACGGCAGAAGCGGGAATCCGTATTTTCCATCGCCGTTGTAGAATCCTCGGAGCATCACCGTGAACAGCGTCACCATTCCGGCGGAAACCACGATCTCCATCGGAATGAATAGCCAGGAAAGCTCTATCGCCGTGTGATACACCACCGGGATAGACATGGAAAACGCCACGATGTAACCGAACGACAGCCAGCGGATAAGCGCGCCACCGTGTTCCTTTACGCACCGGGCAGTATGTATAGCCATAGAAACCAGTATCATTCCGTAGGCGGCGAACTGTATAGGAGGTATAGTCCCCTTGGTGTGCACCATTCCGCCAAGCAGAAGTATCCCGGCGGCTATGGAAAGCTTTCCGAAAACGCCGTCATCGAGTGCCGGAACTGCGGATGTCTTTCCATTGGGGAAATGCGCAGTATTGAAACGGCATCGCGTGAATATGAAGAAATATGCGCCGATTATCGCAAATATCGTCAGACCTGTCATGTACCATTCCAGGAAGTCATAACCGGACAGATCCCCGGTGAAAACAGAAACCAGGCTGATCACACGCTCAACGGTCAATATAAGAAAATACAGCATTAAAAAAATGAGTTTTGCCTTGTCAGACTTTTTTGCCATATAATATCACGCTCCTTATGATGATATTATATCACGATTTTACGCAAAAGTCAATAACGATTACTGATTTTGCCTGAAATTTACGCAGGAACTGCCGCCGGATTCTTGTGTGGTAAAGCATTTCAGTCACCATCTCGCGCGCTCATGCGGACAGACTGCGGATCTCTTCGCCGCCCGCAGTTCGACATAACACCCGCACTTACGGCAGGTGCCGCTGACAAGTTCGTCGCACGCCCCGCAGAGCGCCAGCCGCCGGGAGTATTCCTCCGGAGCGGCTTTCTGCGACGCCGGGAGAGCCGCGATACGCTGCTGTATCAGCTCGAACAGCTGACCTTCGTCCGCCTGCTGCAGCAGGCAGCGGAAGCATGGCTTGCGTTCCATCACAGCGCGAGGGTTATCTCGGCGACGGAGCAGGGCGGAATCACGGCAGCCGACCTGCCGTCCGCGGCGCTGACAGTGAGTGGCTTTATGGTAAGTCTGTCCGGCTCGTCAAAGGTGTTGTGCTCGTGGACTTCCCCGGTAAGCACGCGTCCCTGCGCGGACTTTATCCCGCTGAACGCCGCCGCGATATCAACACTGTATTCCTCGGTGAGGGAAGCGTTGGAGATGGTGACTGTGACAGTGCCGTCCTTTATGCTGGCGGACTGGCTGAGCGCAGGCACTCCCTCCTCCGCAAACTCGTTCTCCACATGGCTGTAGATGAGATCTGCGTCCTGGTGGTTCTTGTAGAGGTCGAAAACGTGGTAGGTCGGGGTCTTGACGGTCCTGGCTCCCTCGGTCAGCAGGATAGCCTGTAATACGTTCACCGCCTGTGCGATGTTCGCCATCGGTATCCTGTCGGAGTGCGCATTGAATATGTTGAGGCTGATCCCGGCAACGACAGCGTCGCGCATGGTGTTCTGCTGATAGAGGAAGCCCGGATTTGTGCCCGGCTCCACATCGTACCAGGTGCCCCATTCGTCCACGATAAGCCCTACCCTGTGCTCCGGGTCGTAGCGCTCCATGATGGCGGAGTGACGTGTTACAAGCTCCTCCATTTTCAGCGTGGAGCGTATCGTCTTATAGTATTCCTGCCCGTCAAAATCGGTGGCGCTGCCCTTGTGGCTCCAGTCCCCGGTCGGTACGGTATAATAATGCAGGGACATGCCCTTCATGTTCCAGGGAGTTATCTGGCGCATGAGGACGTCGGTCCAGTTGTAGTCGTCGGCGTTGCCGCCGCTGGCGATCTTGTAGAGATCGTTGCCGCTGTAGTTACGGCAGTAGGTCGCATATCGGCGGTACAGGTCGGAATAATACTCCGGGCGCATGCTTCCGCCGCAGCCCCAGCTTTCGTTGCCTATGCCCAGGTACTTCAGCTTCCAGGGCTGCTCCCTGCCGTTCTTCTTGCGAAGCTCCGCCATCGGGGAAACTCCATCGAACGTCATGTACTCCACCCAGTTGGCAAGCTCCTCGACGGTGCCGCTGCCGACGTTTCCGGAGATGTAAGGCTCGCAGCCGACAAGCTCGCAGAAATCCATGAACTCGTGCGTGCCGAAGCTGTTATCCTCGACAACGCCGCCCCAGTTGGTGTTTATCATCTTCTTGCGCTCGGACATTGCGCCGATTCCGTCGCGCCAGTGGTATTCATCGGCGAAGCAGCCGCCGGGCCAGCGCAGCACGGGGAGCTTTATCTGCCTGAAAGCGTCAACGACATCCTTGCGATAGCCATTGATGTTTGGAATATCGCTGTTCTTGCCGACGTATATCCCGTCGTAAACGCAGCGTCCGAGGTGTTCGGAGAAATTGCCGTAAATTTCGCGGTTGATGTGTGACTTCTTCTCCAGGGGATTCAAGGTTAAATGTACAGTTTTCATGATATTTCGTCCTTTCGGGAAAATCGCAGCAAAGCCCGTGAACGGGCTTCTTTACGGTCTGCCATTGATGTATCCATTATAACCGATTGACAACGCTTTTTCAATGATGTATAATATCAAAAGACTGATATATCATACTATGGAGGGATCACATGAAGCTTCATGCGATGGGCGTGGGATACCGCCACGACCGGGATTTCCACATAATCCGGCCGGACGGCTCCGGAGACAATCTGCTGGTGGTGTTCCGCACGCCGGCGTTCGTGATATCCGCAGGGGAGCGCATGGAAGTCCCGGCGGACACCGCTGTATTATACAGCAAAGCCGCCCCGCAGGACTACGGGGCGGCTGGTATGGATTACATCAACGACTGGGTGCACTTCGAGTGCGACGAGAATGATATATTCTTCGAACGGCTGAACATTCCGTTCAATACTCCCACGCCGGTATGTTCTGTGAGCGGCGCAGAAAACACGCTTCAGCAGCTGAAACTCGAAAGCGTATCCGACACGCCGAAAAGCCGCGAGTGCACGGATCTCCTGCTGCGGCTGCTGATAGCTCAGATCCTGGGAGGCGGCGAGGCTCCGTCCGCGCCCCACAGCGAGGGACTGAAACGGCTCCGCGCCGAGATATACGGCTCTCCATCGGAAAATTTCACCGTGGAGGGAATGGCGGAGCGACTGGCGCTCAGTCCATCGTACTTCCAGACATTGTACCGTGCGGAATTCGGCGTCAGCTGCTACGAGGACGTGTTGCGGGCGAAAACTCAGCTGGCGCAGTATTATCTTGCGAACACCGCCATGACGGTGCGCGAGATATCCGGTTTATGCGGCTTTGAGAACGACGTGCACTTCATGCGGCAGTTCCGCAGACGCACCGGAATGACGGCGCTTGAATACCGGCGCAGCGTCAGCAGAGAGTGACTTCCGGCTTCTCCATGAGCTTGATGAGTTTCGGGGTGAGGTACAGCTTGTGCGAACGCTCGGTGGGGTCGGCGTAATATGTCATGCGGTTTGACATGCGCTCAGCCGGGACGGGAATGAACTTCGTCAGTTCCTTCATCTTGACGATAAGGCGCTTGTAGAGCTTTATCATGCACTCCGGCGTATCCAGGAACTGCCCGTCCTCGTCCGCAACTCCCTTTGCAAGGTAGAGCTGCGCATGATGGAGCGCGAAATTTGTATCCCTGGTGGTGTAATTAGCTTCGATAAGAAGCCGGCTGTTCTTGTTGAAGCAGCCGAGCGGCAGCCCCATATCCAGGTCTCCCGCCTCCGGCAGATAGAAGTAATACTGCGGGCAGTTCGGGGTTATCACCGACGTGTCCTGCGACACGATTATCTTCTTACCGCTCTGGCGCAGGATAAGGCAGCCGCGGTCGATGGCGTACTGCGCCAGTTCCTCGAATACCTCCCGCTCCATGTAGAACGACATTCTCTTTCCCATGATATATATTCCTTTCAGTTATGTGATTTATCGGCAAAACGCCGCAATAAACTACGTGAGTGCCGAAAAATTTATACAAAAAGGGTATTGCATTTCCGGCGGGATTGTGATATCATATTAACCGTGCTGAATGTGCACGGAAAATCAAATACGGTGTTTTCTTTGTCCAACCACCGTTAAAAAACAAGGAGTTTTTTTATGTCCAGAAACAAGATCTTTGAAACCAAGAACCTCGCCCGACTGGCGCTTGTCGCCGCAGTCTATGCCGCGCTGACCCTCGCGCTTCCCGGACTCAGCTTCGGCGCAGTGCAGTTCCGTTTCTCCGAGATACTGGTGCTGCTGTGCTTCTACCGCAAGGACTACAGCGTTGCGCTTATCCTCGGCTGCTTCATCGCGAACTGCTTCAGTCCGATGGCGCTGATGGATATGATCTTCGGTACGCTTGCAACGGCTATCGCGGTCATTCCCATGTTCTATATCAGGAACATCTGGGTGGCTTCCCTGCTGCCGGTGGTAAGCAACGGAATCATCATTCCCATCGAGCTTTACATCTGCTACGGCAATGAGCCGCCCGTATGGTTCAACATGATAACCGTCGGCGCCGGCGAGCTGGCAGTAGTAACTGTAATCGGCTGCGTACTGTTCAAGCTCGTGTTCGAGCGCAGCGGCAAGCTGATGGAAGTTATCGGCGCGAACAAGCCCAACTACTTCAAGGCCAAGAAGGCAGAACAGATCTGATATGCAGATTCCTCTCCGCACTATACGGAGGGGAATCTTTTTGCGCCCTTGTAATACTCAGAGTTATTTCAGCAGAGAATTCCACCTGCGGTATTCCGGGTAGTGCTGCTCCAGGAACGCGTAAAATCTCGCAGAGTGGTCATGGTGCCAGTAGTGCGAATACTCATGCCAGAACACGGAAAGCACGGTGTTCCTGGGGTACGCCGCCAGCCGGAAGTTTATCGAGATGTGCCCCTTGGCCCAGGTGCAGCTTCCCCAGCGGGATTTCATGTCCTTTATAGTTATGCGCGTCGGCGGCGGATTTATTCCGTCCGCGATGAGCGCGCTGCGCACCTCGGCGTTCAGCTCCCGGCAGAGCTGCGTGAAATTCTCCGCCAGCCAGCGCTGTACCATCTGCCGGACGTGCTCCTGCTCCGTGATCCTCGTGAACACCCGCAGCTCGTCCTGCTCCAGCACGGCGCACTCACGGCTGTTGGATATCACCCGTATGGGGTACTCCCTGCCGAGCCAGCGAACGCTGTCGGATATCGCATTCTCCTGCGAACGCGCCCGGATACGCTCCAGCGCCCTGACTATGAACGCCTGCTGCGATACTATGAACTCTTCTATGTGCCGGACGCTCACGCGGCTGTTCGCCGAAATACGCAGCGTACCGTCCTCCTTAACGCGTAGGTTCACATTCTTCACCGGCTTGCGGGTCAGCTCGTAGTCTATCGTGCTGCCGTCCGGGAATTTAAGCGTTTTCATTCCAGAATGAACTTCTTTACTCCCGGATAGATAGCGCGGTAGCCGTCCTCATTGATGTGCATTCCCTCGAAGGTGTATTCCGCTTTCAGTCTGCCCTGCTTGTCCGTCAGCGGCGAGTTCACGTTGATGTACGTCCCGCCGAAACGCACGGCAAGCTGCATTAGGCAGCTGTTCGCCTGGTTTATCTTCTCGTTGCTGCGTATCTTCAGGCACTCCTTCATCTCTGGAGTAGCCGCGTCGTAGTTCACGGGATAATACGCCATGATGTACAGCTTAATATCCGGCAGCGCCGCACGTACGCGGGTGAGTATCTCGGCGTAATTCTCCATGACCTTTTCGACAGATTTCGACGAATCGCTTAAATCGTTCGTGCCGATGTTGATGAACAGCTTACGCGGCTCCAGGTCAAGTATGCATACGTCGAGGTTCTCCAGCAGCTCGTCTGTAACAAATCCGCCGACTCCGCGGTTATATACCGTCACCGGAAGATCTTCCGAAAACTTCTCCACTGGGAACATCTCCATCAGCGAGGAGCCTGCAAACAGCACGCTGCCCTTTTCAGCCGTGGCGTTGAGCCTGCGGTAACGCTCTATCTTGTATTCCTTGGTCCATATTTCTTCGCTCATAATTGTCTATTTCCTTATACACATGATATACATGGGGTTTGACTATAGTAGTATTATAGCATTATACAGGATAAATGTCAATGCTCAGACAGCCTTGTTGGTATCGTACACCTTGAACAGTTTTGATGTATGCGGCTCCTTGAGAAGCAGAATGGCTCCCGTAAACGTGAACACCAGCTCCGGCAGCATATAGGCTCCGTTGTACGCCAGGGAGTACGCCAGCGGATTCCAGCCATCCGGCGCCCAGCTTGCGAAAAAGAAAACACCGCTGATGACGTGGCTGACCATTCGCATGACGATGGCGAAGGCGATCCCCGCAATGTAGCCCGGTACGCCCTTAGTGCGGAAAAGCCCCGCGAACCCCAGGACGGTAAACGCGATTATGTAGTCGAACGCCAGGCAGCCGACGAAAACCGCTGGAGTAAGTCCCCAGCCTGCGACCGCGCCGACGCCCATCGCGAGCTGCGTAAGGGAGTAAACGAACGTACACAGCAGACCACAGCGGCAGCCGTACATTATCGAAAGCATGCACACGGGGAGCATGCTGAACAGCGTCACAGAGCCGCCCAGCGGCATTTCAAACACCTTTACAAGGCTCAGCACGAACGAGAGCGCCAGCATTACAGCGCTCATTGTAAGCTTCTTTACGTCTATTTTTTTATTGCTCATGCTAGCTCCTTTCTTTTTATACGATTAAGTATAACATATTTCATCGCAGAATGCAAGCAGAAACGCTGATATCCGGAAGTCTGAAAATACTGTGAAATTTTGCCGGAGCACTTGACCTGGAGTACGCTCCAGGGTGTATAATATAATTGTCGGAACACCGACGTGCCATACAACATAGCGGAGTATATCCCGCAGATATAACAGGAGGTAATATTATGAGAAAAAATTTCGGAGCAAAGCCATGGACCTACCCTCAGCCGGTTTTCATCATCGCGAGCTATGACGAAAACGGAACACCGGACGCAATGAATGCGGCATGGGGCGGAATCAGCGACGACAAGCAGATATCAATGTGCCTGAGCGCCGGTCACAAGACCGTCAAGAATATACTGGCGAAGAAAGCGTTCACCGTCAGCATGGCGACCGCACGCCACGTTGCCGAGTGCGACTATGTTGGTATAGAATCCGGAAACAAGGTGCCTGACAAGCTGGATCGTGCGTTCCTGCACACCGAGAAGGCTGAATTTGTGGACGCGCCGGTGATCATAGAGCTTCCCATGACCGTTGAGTGCAGGCTCGTAAGCTACGACCCCGAGAGCATGATAATGGTAGGCGAGATCGTGAACGTAAGCGCCGACGAGAGCGTACTCACCGACGGAAAAATCGACCCGGACAAGCTCCGCCCGATAACATTCGACCCGGTAAACAACACCTACCGCGTTATCGGCGAGGTTGTCGGAAAGGCTTTCAGTGACGGCAACAGGGTAAGAGAGGAAAAGTACCTCTGATATTCAGAACTGATGATAACCAGAACCGCTCCGGAAATTCCGGCGCGGTTCTTTTGCCTGATTAACCTGGAAATACTTCTGTTTACACAGCCGTGCGGTTTTTTCAGCGCGGATTTATTGACAACCGCCCCGAAAGGTGTTATAATATGTCGGAATGATAAAAAAGAGAGGAACCGCAATGAGAGAAGAGATCACCGCCGGAGAACTCCGGGAATTATCCCCCGATGCATACACCGTAATAGATGTCCGTGACAGCGCGGCGTTTGCCCTCGGTCATATCGACGGCGCCGTGAACATCGCGCCGGACGACATCGGATCCGCCGGACTTCCGCACGACAAGTGCATAGTAGTCTGCTGCCGCAGCGGTATAATCAGCGAGAACATCGCTGAGGACCTCCGCGCCCAGGGCTACGACGCCGTGAACCTGACCGGCGGATACGTCCGCTGGCTCGGAGAAAAAATAGCGCTCCAGAGCAGCGCCGACCGCGCCCTGGAGATAGAGCGCAGCCTTACGAAAAAATTCCACCGCAGCATATTCAGCAAGTTCGCGAAGGCTCTGAACGAATACGAGCTTCTGAAGCCCGGCGACCGCGTTGCGGTGTGCATCTCCGGCGGCAAGGACTCAATGCTGATGGCGAAGCTGTTCCAGGAGATAAAGCGCCACCGCAAGTTTGATTTCGATCTGGTTTTCCTTGTAATGGATCCCGGATACAGCAGCGAAAACCGCGCGATAATCGAAGCGAACGCCAAGTTAATGGGGATACCGATAACGGTATTTGAAACGGACATCTTCAATTCCGTCTACAATGTACAGAATAATCCGTGCTACCTCTGCGCGAGAATGCGCCGCGGACACCTCTACAATAAAGCGAAGCAGCTCGGCTGCAATAAGATAGCCCTGGGACACCATTTCGACGACGTTATCGAAACAATACTGATGAGCATGATATACGGCGGACAGGTGGAAACCATGATGCCGAAGCTGCACAGTGCGAACTTTCCGGGAATGCAGCTGATACGCCCGATGTACTTTATCCGCGAGGACGAAATAAAGCACTGGGCGCGCTACAACGACCTGCACTTCATACAGTGCGCGTGCCGGTTCACGGACACCTGCACAACATGCAATCCGGACGGCGCGGCGCGTTCCAAGCGCCAGGCAATAAAGCAGCTGATCGCAGAGCTTTCCGAGGAGAATCCGCAGGTGGTTATGAACATATTCCGCAGCGTGGAGAACATCAAGCTGAACAAGATAATCTCCTACAAGCTGGACGGCGAAATTCATACGTTCCTTGACGGGTACGATGATTAACGGACTAACTCCCCCGAAATCCGGGGGAGTTTTTTAGTTATGTGTATAACAAAATCCCCCGGATTTCGGGGGATTCAGTCTGTCGAAAAAGTAAATATTGCCCGCGAAGCGGGCTTTTAAAATCAATTTTTTGACCCAGCTTTGCCGGGTCAAAAAATACTTCTATCCGCACAAGTGTGCGGTTTGTCGGCTATGCCGACAAACCGTGCGCGCAGGGCGGATGTTCGTCGGAAAAGTCACTTTAGTGACTTTTTCGACGGTCTCAATCCCCCGGATTTCGGGGGATTTTGCTTGTCGAAAAAGTAACTCCACCAGACTGCCGAGAAAGGTGCAGATGCTAGGAAGTTGTTGTTGTTCGGCTAGGCTTTGTGCCTGCCGAACAACAACTGACGACGCAGATGCGCCTTTATCGACAGTCTGAATCCCCCGCAATGCAGGGGATTTCATTATTTGTCACAGTGCCTTATTGATAGCGCTTATCGCGTTGTTCACTGCCTTGACTGCGGAGCTGCACTCGGACTTGAATCCGGACAGGTCGTTATAGCCAGCCAGCGTGAATACGCCGAGCAGCTCGTCGAGCTTGGAGGAAGCCGTGGACAGGGAGCTCTTTGCACTTGTGTAAGCGGACGGAGTTCCGGAGTTCAGCAGGCTGTAGTAATTCGTCACTATCTGCTCATAGCCAGCCGCCTTGAGTATCGCGGTGGTCTTGTCGTTGTAGATGGTGCTCATTACCTCGCTGTCGTAGCTGCCGCTCTTGAGCTTCTCGACTGCGGTCTGCACGGTGCCGAACTGCGACACCGCGTTGCTTGCCGCAGAGGAGGCGTCGGTCATTATCTCAGCATATGTGCGGGACTTGTCGGCATCGGTCTGGTTCTTGGTCTGGAGCTTGCTGTAATTGAAGCTGTTCTTGACCGCGTTGTTATAAGCGTCCCACTTGGTGGTCTCCTTTGAGGAGTAGGTGCTGCTGCTGTCAGTGGAGGTCGTTACGTAGGTGTAGTAATCAACATACAGGTCGTACAGCTTCTGGAGCGAAGTATACGCGCTTGTGAGCTCGGAGGAGCCGGGCTTTGCATTCTTGAGCGCGGAAGCCGCGTTGCTCTTTCCGGAGGACAGCGTATTAGCCATGCCGCTGGTGTAGAACGTTCTTGTCTTGCCGTCGTCCAAGGCGTAAACCGTAGCCTGGGCATAAACATGAGCCTTGCCCACCTCAGCGGAAATGATCTCAAACGCGTCGAGCATCTTGGCGCGCTGCTTATCCTCGCTGGAAACTGCAGCGGAGGGCTTGCTGCTTACCGCAGGAGCCACAGTCGTCACAGCCGGTCTGGTGGTAGTAGTTACCGCAGGTCTTGTAGTTGCGGAAGAGCCTGCCGTATTCACCGGAGGTCTTGTGGTCGCGGAGGTAGCCGTAGTATGCTCCGGCGCTGAAGTTGTTTCGGGAGCCGAAACGTCGTCCGGCTCAGAGATAACCGGCTCAGAAACCGCAGTATCCTCAGGCACGGAAGCGTCGGCAGTTTCTACAACGCCCGCAGGCTCACTGACGATCGGCTGAACGTCCGGCTCGGATACAGGCTCGGAAACGTCGGGCGCAGAAGTATCGTCGGGCTGGCTCGGCTCATCTGCGGAGGTAGCCGGCGTGGTAGTGGAGAACGTGGTGCTGTTATCCTGTACCATCTCGTTTTCCTTGCCCTTGTTCTGCGCAGCGGTAGTGCATACTATCAGCGCTATGACGCCGGCAACGACAACGCCTGCGCCGATGACTGTGGGTATCGGGAATATTCCGAACACCTTGACAGCCTGCTTCTGCTCCTTAGTCTTGCCATCGGAAACAGGGTGGCGTATCGGCTTTTCGTTCCACTTGTTCGGAGAGCCGCAGTTCTTGCAGACGGTCTCCTTTTCGTACATATCCTGACCGCAGTTACGGCAGTAGATCAGCTTGCCAAGGTCAACGCCGTCATCCTCCGGCTTTTCGGAAGCCGCTTCCGGCTGCTGGAATGCAGAAGCCGCAGGCTCCTGGTAAGCAGGGATCTCCGGCTCGCTGTAGGCGGACATTTCAGGCGCTGTATAAGCCGGGATATCAGCCGCAGGCTCTGCGGGAGATTCCGGCTGAGTATATGCAGGCTCTTCCGAAGCGGGGGCTGTGTATACGGGGACTTCCGGCTCTGTGTACGCCGGGGTCTCCGGCTCGGTATATGTCGGTACTTCCGCCGCAGGCTCGGAATATACGGGCTCTTCCGGCTCAGCTGACGCGGATACTTCCTCGACAAGCTCGGTGTACTCCGGCTCTTCCGGGATATGCTCGGTGTATACGGGTTCTTCCGTTACGGGCTCTGTATACGCAGGCTCCTCCGAAGCGGTGGCTGTGTATACGGGAACTTCCGGCTCTGTGTACGCCGGGGTCTCCGGTTCGGTATATGTCGGTACTTCCGCCGCAGGCTCGGAATATACGGGCGCTTCCGGCTCAGCGGACGCGGATACTTCCTCGACAAGCTCGGTGTACTCCGGCTCTTCCGGGATATGCTCGGTGTATACAGGTTCTTCCGTTACGGGCTCTGTATACGCAGGCTCTTCCGCAGCGGGTGCTGTGTATACGGGGACTTCCGGCTCTGTGTACGCCGGGGTCTCCGGCTCGGTATATGTCGGTACTTCCGCCGCAGGCTCGGAATATACGGGCGCTTCCGGCTCAGCGGACGCGGATACTTCCTC